>JBKBUQ010000298.1:0-2081 GCA_046289975.1 Flavobacteriales bacterium
AGGCGCGGCATCGGAAGTGGCTTCACCCTCGGCGGGCGCTTCTGCCGCCTTCTCGCCACCGCAGGCGGCAAGCGCGGACACCATTGCGGTCACGCCCAAAAGGCGCAGGCTGATCGTCTTCATCTGAAATTTCCCCATATCGCTCCGGGCAGCTGCAGTGGCACCCGGCATTATCTGTTCAAGACTTTCTGTTTTAACCACGCCAAAAAGAACCAGATCATAGATATCTACAAAGTAACCGAGTGCAGCTACAATGATGATAAGTACTGAGGCTTTCCTGTTTTTTTTGTCCATGCGGAAGTGAGGAATATCACGTGAAATTACAAAAGGGCTGCTTATTATTGCACTCGAAATGCGTTTTCTTGCTCTTCTTTTGATTTTATCACTAAAATGTCTGACATCCAATGCAGGGACGGATCATCATGGTGAAAGCTGGAATACGGCCAATTACAATCATAAACTCAGCAAATCATTTACAATGTTTGCAGATGCAAGTCTACGATTTGTTACCGGTCCATGGCAATGGCGCCAACAATTGGTTCGCGTGGCACCCGAAATCAGAATTTCACCAAAAATGAATTTGGGATTCGGCTACGCTTTTTCCAACCTACATGTTATTGACAGACCATCTAATCATTCTTACGAACATCGTCCACATTTTCAATTGGTTTTTCAGCAGAACAATGAAAAAGCAATTCATCGTCTTCGCTTAAGAACTGAAGGCCGATTCATACGATCAAATTCTTCAGGGAGCGATACTGATTACTTCACCAGAATCAGATTCCAATACCGAGGCGCCTTTCCATGTAAAAAAAACACATCTCAACATTTTGTTTTTGCAGAAGAAACCATGGTTCAGGCGAACGGGACAGATGATTTTGGGTTTAACCAGCAGCGATTCTACTTCGGCTTTCGCATTAACATGAAAAAAACGAGAGCCTGGGAAATTGCATACATGAATATTCTCCGTGTCCCGAATAATTCCGATATTGACCTGACACATACACTTTGGATCAATTTCTTTTTCTGATGAAAGCACTTCGTACCTCTCTTTTAATTCTCTTAGCCATTGCATTCGTTACACCCGAATATTCTTGTCGCTCAATGGCAAAAGCAGCAGCCAAGCATTGGACCAAGCGTCAGGTGAAAAAATTCAAAAAGAATTGCAAATCTAAACTCAACGGACATTTACCGGAAGCGAAAGTGGATGCATTCTGTGGATGTGCCACTGACAAAATCAGTCAGGCCTTCGATCTGGACAAAGCCAATCAAATGGATCATATTGCACTCCTCAAGGAGGCGGCTTCATGTCTGCTGAACAAATAAAACAGGTTCAACTCAAAAGTTCCTCCAGAAAAAGAGATTCTCGTTTCTCTTCCTGAGCACGGATGAATGCGCTTCCAATTACAGCTCCATTCACCTCGCTGCACACGGCATTAAACACCTTTTTATCTGCAATTCCGAAACCGCATAAAACAGGATTTTTCGTTTTCAATGAAGATAAACGATGTAAATAGGAAAGCTGTCCCTTTCCGATTTCAGTATTTTTTCCTGTAATGCTGTTTCCACTCACTGCATATAAAAAACTGGAACACTGTTCATCAATTTTTTTGATGTAAAAATCATCAGATTGCGGAGTAATCATAAACACAGGTTGAATTCCATAGTACCTAAACAGATTCTCGTATTCATTTAAATACACCTCCATGGGCAAATCCGGAAATAATAAACCATCGACACCAAGTTCTGCACATCGCTTTAAAAATTTCTCCGGACCATAACACATAAATTGATTGACGTAACCCATCAATACAACAGGAGCAGAAGTCATGTAACGAAAGCCTTCCAACTCGTCAAACAAACGTCGCAAGGTCATTCCTTCATTAAGCGCAACGGAAGAGCTTCGCTGGATGACCAATCCATCTGCCATAGGATCAGAAAACGGCAAACCAATTTCAACGATATCGCCTTGTTTGGCGGCACTCATGAAATTAATTTCACTCATAAACTTGGTCACCACTTTAGGATTTTCCAATTGCACAATCGAATACAAAGCAGCTTCTTCGTCTATCCAAGCCAAT
>JBKBUQ010000299.1:0-2075 GCA_046289975.1 Flavobacteriales bacterium
GAATTGAAGTAGGGTATAGGTTCAAGTTCTTTTTTGTCGCGACTGTACATCATGTTCAGGATCTTGTCGATCATCTGAGCTTCGAATGACAACGAACGCGTAAAGCTGAGATCTGCCACTTTCAGATAGATCTGCTCCATAACCGGAATAACAAGCTTTACCTGGTCGAGTGAATAAATTACGCCGTCGGTAAGGTTGTTAACCAAGGGGTCGTGTTTTTCATTTCCTTTTAAAAGGAATACCGGTTTGAGATACAACTCCGGGTTAAGGTGACCTCGTATTTTTTTTAGGATATGAAGGGTATAATTCAAGTCACCTGCCTCAATAATGAATGCATCAAAAATCAAGGCCTGTTCCGTTTTTAATGAAGTGCCCTGAGTGGCAACAAAAAAGCGATGGCCCTGAAATTCCAGGACATTATCGACAACATGGTATAAGGTATCCTGATTGTTGTTTTCCATGGCTTAGTATTTGGATTTTATCAGGGTGACACTCATTTTATAAAAGGCTTTCCATTTGGAAAGTTCAGTTTCATTCAGCGGATAAATATCCGCCACCAGACTGCGTGTTGTTGGTTCATATTTTTTCTGAAACTCTTCCGGCAATGTGTTTGTAGCAAAATAGAAACGACGGATATAACCGATGCTTTTTGTTCCATCCGGGAAAAAGACCTCAAGTTGATCTCCTTCTCTCAATTCATTAATGTCTTCCTGTTCAAAGAAACCTTTGATGAAAATATCTTCCGGCTGGTGAATCGACATGATTACTTCCGATTTCAACGCAACTTCGAAGGGTTGGAAATTGATTTTTGTTATCGTTCCTTTTAACGGCGAATAAAATACCTTTTTACCCTGATCATCGGCAGCACCACCACCTCCTGTCGAATTGATGTTTGCCTGATCGGGTTTTGATTTTCCACGCATACCGTAAAGCTGACCAAGAAAACGCTTACTAACCTGCATTTCACTTTCAATACGCTCAATATCGAACTTTAAACCGGCAATACTGTTCTCCAGTTCCTGCAATTTACTGTGCGGGAGAATATCCAATATCACTTCGTTGCGAGTGCGCTCGAGTTGACTTTCCTTTAATTGAATTTCTGCTTTCGCTTCCTTTAGTCGAATTTCATTTCCTGCTAATTGACGCTGGATGGAATAGATTTCACGTTCCACCCATTCCGGATCATTATTCCTGCTAAGAGAGGCAGAACTTCCACCAGAAGAAGCGTATCTGCCAAAGGCATCTTCGTCTTCGAAAAAGGTAAAAAGTGAATCACCGATTTCTACAGCGTCGCCTTCTTCAACATGAAATGTCAGAATGCGACTATCGTCGGTATTCATGATATTAACACGCTCAAACAGCACCTGACCATCTGCCTGAATGTAAATGAATTTGTTATAGAGGTACCGAACAAAAAAGAAAACAGCAACCACCAAAATGATGATGTAAATAAATCTGTCCCAATTAAAGGGTACACGCGATTTTTGATCCTGTTCCCAGGTTCTTATCATTGGTTTTCCGCGTTGAAAATTGATGTTTTTCATCGCTCAAGGTTTTTTTCGTCCATGCTGATCAGGGTCTCAATGTCATGAATGGCAATCTGATCAATTCCGGTGCGGTGGTAAAGATCGATCAGGTATTTTTCAATTTGTATTCTGTTCTGAAAGTCTTTTGTGCGAACGGCAACTGCCAGCTTCTCTTTTTGTCCGACATAAGGAAGTAGTTTTCTGTCGATGTATTCCGGCTTGATATTTTCATACGCCATAAAAACCACCTGATCGCAAATGGAAAAAATTTTGTTGACTGTTTCTTCGGGATAATGCAATGAGATGGAGACGCTGAGTTTCCATTTGCGCTGATTGCAGAAATTTCGCGCTTCTGTTAGCATTTGCAAATAACTATTCAAATAAGCTGCCTTTTCTGTTTCCCAATCTGAAAAGGTGTGTGGCTCAACATCCAGGTGAATTCCATTGATAGTGGAGTCGGTTAGACCCTTGCATAAATTTTCCAATTCTGTGGCAATAGATCCGGTTTTACGAATCAACTCATTGTCGCCGATCATTAACTCAACTTCG
>JBKBUQ010000300.1:0-2044 GCA_046289975.1 Flavobacteriales bacterium
CCTGGGCAGATTTTGATAATGACGGCGACATGGATGTATTTATGGGCGCATCAAGTAACTGGGGAGGATTAAGTCATAAACTCTACCGCAACAATGGCGACGGAACATTTACAAATATTACAGCCGGTTCAGGTTTCGATTTGTATTACGGCAATCTTGGAATAGAAAACTATCCCGGTGATTTCAATAACGATGGTTGGGTTGATGTATATGGTTTGGGTGGTTTGATTATGTTTAACGATGGCGACATGACATTTACCGCATCAACTTCAACAGTGGCAGGAGCTGCGGTTGGAGACCTCAATCAGGATGGTGCGCTTGACCTTGTTGCGGGCACAACGATTTACAAAAATAATTTAACCTCCAATAATTACATCGTCGTTTCAACAGTTGGAGTACAGAGCAATAAAAACGGAATTGGTGCACGTGTTACGCTGCAAACTGCAAGTGGCTCTCAGATTCGCGATATCAGAAGTGGTCAAGCCTTTAGTTCCATGCAAACGCTTAATGCACATTTCGGTATTGGTCAGGAAACTGCTATCGAAAAAATCACTATTTGCTGGCCAAGCGGCATTGTGGATGTGATAAACAATCCTTCCATTAATTCCCACCTTGTTGTTGTAGAAGGCAGCACAGTTTCTGTTCAGGAGGAGTTATCACAAAACCTCCAGGTATTTCCAAATCCTGCAACTAGCCATTTAAGCATTAGCGGATTGCCTGCAAACAGGATATTTGCGTTAGAGATTTTCGATGTTACCGGAAAACTGATCAGTACGCAACAAGTTTCTGATAATGCTACTGTAGATGTGCAATCACTTGTTCCGGGAATCTATGTTGCCCGCTTTTCAGGTGAGGCTTCGCAATTGAATGTTAAGTTCATTAAAGAATAATTCCTGCTTGACGGAAATGCAGTATTTAGTGCTGCATTTCCGTTAAATTTGGACATGACTAATTTTCATAACAAAGTTGTCTGGATAACCGGCGCTTCATCCGGAATAGGTGAGGAGTTAGCTTATGCGTTTTCCGGGAATGGTGCACGCTTGGTTTTGTCTGCACGGCGTTCATCAGAGTTGGAGCGCGTACGCAATGCATGTGCAAATCCTGAAAATGTTTTTATCCTTCCCCTGGATCTGGAAAAACAGGAAGAATTTCCTGTATTGGTAAGTAAAGTCATTCTGCAATTTGGCAGTATCGATGTCCTTGTAAACAATGGAGGAATTTCTCAGCGTGCAAACGCATCTGAAACACCAATGGAAGTTGACAGGAGAATTATGGAAGTCAATTATTTTGGAAGCATTGCCCTTACAAAAGCAGTGTTGCCACAAATGAAACTACAGGGGGGCGGAACAATCATTGTAATGAGCAGTATTGCCGGGAAATTCGGTTTTTATTTACGTTCGGCCTATTCTGCAGCCAAACATGCATTGCACGGTTTTTATGAGTCCTTGCGATTGGAAGAGGAGAAGAACGGGATTCGCGTCACCATTGTTTGTCCCGGAAAGATCAATACAAATATTTCGCTCAATGCATTAAGTAAGGACGGCAATGCACATGGTGTAATGGATCACAACCAGGAAACAGGAATGCCTGCAGATGAATGTGCGAAAGTTATTTTGAGAGGGGTCAGCGCCGGAAAAGAAGAGCTTTTTGTTGGTGGAAAGGAACTAAAGGCAGTAACACTCAAACGTTTTTTCCCGCGGCTTTTCGGTAAAATTATCAGGAAGCAGAAAGCAACCTGATCGGATTCTAAGTTCTATTCTTTTGGTTTTTTGGGTTGTTTCAGGGTAAAAACCCTTGAGATATTAAATCCGAAGTGGATATCACCTTTGCTCCATTTCCCGGTAGTTTCAGTGATGAATCCTTTGTCAATCATTATCGGGGAATTGGTGAAATGTAATTGAAAAACGTGTCCACCTGTTTCAATATCGAATCCCAGTGAAAGCGAGTTAGTAAATCCCGCAGCAAGCTGTCCGTCGGGAACGTAAAAATATTCTGCATTAAAAGCCACCCGCTGAACAAACTTATAACGTGCTGCACCGCCAAT
>JBKBUQ010000301.1:0-2001 GCA_046289975.1 Flavobacteriales bacterium
GAATTCACTTCGATGCAATGGATCAGCTACGATCATTATGTGGTTGAAAAAGCAGGAAAATACGGTGTGATCAATTCGCGCGATAAGTTTCTGTTGCCGGTAGAATTTGAACGACTCAATGCCAATCAATTCCTCAATGAAGAAATTCTTATTGCACGCCGTAACGGAAAAGATCAGTTGCTCAGTCCCTGGTTCAAGTTTATCAGACGCCCCTACGATCACATCAAAAAATCGGAAACCGGCTTTTACGAAGTGCGCGAAAACACCTCTTACGGAATCATCGACAGCAACGGACGCGAAATTGTTGCTCCCGAATACGAGGTATGCGATATGATTTCCGAATGGGGAGTACGCGTAAAAAAAGGGAATTATTACGGACTCATCTCCTGGCAGGGAAAAACAATTCTCCCTTTGAAATACACCACCATGGGTTTACCTGCCAATGAGCGGATCGTATTGGGTATTACCGATAGTCTTTCCGGAAAAAGCAGTTTTACCTATTGCGATAAAACGGGCGAACTGCTCAGCGGATTCAATTACGAAAGCGCACGATCATTCAGCGAAGGACTCGCCGCTGTTCGCAAAAACGGAAAATTCGGTTTTATTGATACCACGGGGAAACTGGTTGTTACCTATCAGTTTGTTGAAGCATCCTCCTTTAAAAACGGATATTGCGTTGTCGCTAAAAAAGCAGGAAAATACGGTATGATCGACATTACCGGATTAATGATCATTCCCTTTAAATACGAAAAGCTCGACGATCTTTCGGAAGACATGATCGGCTTTAGGAAAAACGGGAAATGGGGATTCCTCAATGCAAATGGTGAGCAGGTAATCGCACCTCAATACTCCGAAATTCTTTCCTTTTCAGAAGGAATGGCAGCAGTGAAGGATGGTCCCTACTGGATCTACATCAACAAGAACAAGGATCTGCTTATCGACATGCGCATTGTACGCGCAGAATCGTTTAGCGATGGAAACGCCGTAATACGCATCGAAAACAGTGGCAGATTTCTGATCGATCGGAATGGACATATTATTCGGGAACTCAGATGATAATTTCCAATTCACTAATTTCCGATTTCCAATTCACTAATTACCGGTTTCCAATTAGTTGAATTCCGATCTATCCTGATAATTCCCGTCTATTGCACTACGATTTGTCAGACTTTGGAGGAATCTACAACGAGGTTGAATGCCCCTTCTACCTGCATCCTTTTTCTGGAGCGAGGGAATAATCGAAGATCAGCGTTGGGCATTCCACTAATTGTTCGCTACCGCCCTTTAAATTCACAATGTTTGTTCCTGATTCGTAATAAATGACATCTCCCCCGCCGCGCGAATCTATTTTTGATCCTGATTTTGCGTAGATCGTATTGCCGCCACCCTTCGATACAATTTCGGCACCGGGTTCTAGAAATATAATGGAATAGCCGCCATTCTCACGTAATTTTTTTCCGCCGCATACCCAAATGATGTTTCTTCCCTGATTGGCGACTGCATTTTTATCGGCAACATAAGCCATTGCAGGAATACGAAACGTACAAGGTCCGATTGCAATTGTACCAATGAGTCCGGATTGGGCAGGGACACGCTTACGACAGGATGTAATCGAAACCAATAACAGTGCAGAAAATAAAAAAATGAAAATCCTTTTATACTGCATAGTAAAAAATCAATAGTTCAACAGCGACTTCAGCTTCTCTTTAAAGCGATCCTTCGGCAGGAAATCGTTCTCTAAAGGAATTGCAAATGGTACCGGAGAATCCAGTGAAGCAACACGCACTACAGGCGCATCGAGCGATTCGAAACAATGTTCGGTGATCAAGGCAGAAAGCTCCCCGCCTATTCCACCTGTCATGCAATCTTCATGCAGCACCAATACCCTTCCGGTTTTGCGTACAGAAGCATAAATGGTATCCGTATCCAATGGAAGAAGCGTGCGAAGATTAACGATATCAGCACTAATACCTAATTCTTTTGTTAGCTCAAGCGCCCAAT
>JBKBUQ010000302.1:0-1988 GCA_046289975.1 Flavobacteriales bacterium
AAACGAAGCACATGATGATCATCGTAGGCCACTTCCAAATAGCCAATACCGGTAAGCTGATAGATAATCTGCCGCCACTCGTGTTCCGGTCGCTCTCGTCCGGCTCCGAACTGTTGCAACAAATGAAATCCGCGTGACCGTATTTCCTCTGCATTTGAACCGCGAAGTACACCAACCAAAATACCAAGCGATAGTTGTTCGCGACAACGTGCGATCAATTTAAAAACCAACTGTGCCGTTTTTGTATGATCGGAAAACCGTGGCGGATGAAGACAAACATCACAATTGCCACAATCGCGGGTCAATTTCTCTCCGAAATAAGAAAGCAACGTTCGTTTGCGGCAAATTCTGGATTCTGCAAAATATTGCATACGGTGCAATTTCTCCAATTGCAATTCCGGTTGTGCAGATTGTGTTGCAAAGTACCCTAACATCCCAAGATCCCGCGCACCATACAATAACAGCGTATCACCGGGCAAACCATCACGACCGGCACGTCCAATTTCCTGATAGTAACTCTCCATGTTACGCGGTAAATTATAATGCACCACCCAGCGAACATTCGATTTATCAATCCCCATTCCAAAGGCTATAGTGGCTACCACAACCGAAATCTCATCGTGCAAAAAAGCATCCTGCACTCTCGCCCGCTCTACCGATTCCATTCCGGCGTGATAAAACGCATTGCGAATTCCCCGCTCAAACAGCATTCCTGACAAAACCTCGCACATTTTTCGGGAGATGCAATCAATAATTCCGGCATCGTTGCGTCGTGCTGATAAAAATGAGAACAACAAATCATTCTTTTCAGCAGAACGCAACCCGGAGCGAACGCAAATACTTAGGTTAGGACGATCAAAAGAAGAAATAAAAACTTCCGGTTGATGTAATCCAAGGTGTGTGAGAATATCCTTACGGGTTAGTTTATCCGCTGTAGCAGTGAGCGCCACCATAGGTACATCCGGGAAATTTGCACGCAGTTCCCAGATACGGGTATATTCCTTTCTGAAGTCATGTCCCCATTGCGAAACACAATGTGCCTCATCTACTGCAATGAGATTTACATTCACCTTATTCCAAAACGACTGTGGGATTAGCAATGCTCGTTCCGGAGAAGTATACAACAACTTCAGTTTACCATCACCACACTTCTGTAAAATGGAATACTCTTCTTCTGCACCAAGACTTGAATTCAGAAAAGCAGCTTCAATACCGTTAATGCGTAAAGCCTGAACCTGATCCTTCATCAATGCAATCAATGGAGAAATAACAAGACAAGTACCGGACATTACCAGAGCGGGGATCTGATAGCAAAGTGATTTTCCTCCGCCTGTTGGCATTAACACAAACGCATCTTTACCGACAACAATCGTATCAATGATTTTCTTTTGCTGACCACGAAAACTGTCGTAACCAAACCATGAACGCAAAATTTCTTCAGGAGAATGTAGGGTAGAATGCATTTTGCAAAACAAACCTCTGAAAAAGAAAATAACAAGCGAACTACTACCAATTACATTGTTAAGTGAACAGTTCGGTCAATAAAAAACCCCCGACAATTCTGCCGGGGGTTTTTCAAATATTCAGTTTTGCTTATCGCTGAAGTTGAATACGGTGAACAGAACGTTGTCCTGCAGACCAAACCTCAACAAGGTAAAATCCTCTTTCTTGGGTATCAAGATTCAAGATAATGAGGTTTTGCATTATGTTTTCCTCAAGAACAAGACGACCAAGTGCATCACGTACAAAGATGCGATCACCACTTTCGGGCTGACCATTCATCTCAATATAGAAGATACCATTGGAAGGATTTGGATAAATATTGATTACACGAACACCAAGTTCATTCACACTAACCTGTGATCCAACAGTAATGGAAACAGTAGCAGTACATCCGTTAGCATCCGTAACTGTTACAGAATAATTTCCTGCAACAACTCCGGAAAGATCTTCGGTAGTTGCGCTGTTGTTCCATGCAAATGAGTAAG
>JBKBUQ010000303.1:0-1932 GCA_046289975.1 Flavobacteriales bacterium
AGCTACAGTGGTTTCCAATTATAATGTAGCTACTTTCATTAAAGAGTTTATCGTTGAGATTCCAGAGGACATGGATTACAAGGCCGGTGGTTATATCCAGATCAAAATTCCTGCATGTACTGTGAAGTATTCCGAAATGGATATTTCTGCCCATCCACAGGATCACCCGGGTGAACCTGATAAATTCCGCAAGCATTGGGATAAGTTCAAAATGTGGGATCTGGTAATGAAAAACAATGAAGAAGTGGTACGTGCTTATTCGATGGCTTCTTATCCTGCAGAAGGACGTAAGATCATGCTTAACGTCCGAGTAGCTACACCTCCATGGGATCGCGCAAAGAATACCTGGATGAATGTTAATCCTGGTATTGCGTCTTCCTACATATTCAACCTCAAACCCGGTGATAAGGCAGTTATTTCAGGTCCGTATGGTGAATTCTTCATCAATGAATCGGATGCTGAAATGTTGTACATAGGTGGTGGTGCAGGTATGGCTCCTATGCGTTCGCATCTTTACGAGCTGTTTAAAACGATTAAAACAGGACGTAAAGTGTCGTACTGGTATGGTGGTCGTTCTAAAGAAGAGTTATTCTACATACACTATTTCCGCGATCTGGAGAAAGACTTCCCTAATTTCAAGTTTTATCTTGTTTTGTCTGAACCCCTGCCTGAAGATAATTGGGTAGTGAAAAAAGACATCAATGATACTGCAGGAGATGGTTTCGTTGGTTTTGTTCACCAAGCAGTGATCGATCAATATTTATCAAAACACGATTCTCCTGAAGATATTGAATTCTATTTCTGTGGTCCACCATTGATGAACAACGCCGTAACAAAAATGTGCGACAATTGGGGTGTACCTAAAGAGAATGTTCGCTTCGACGATTTCGGAGGATAATTCATTCAGCATAAAAAAGCCCCGCACTTGCGGGGCTTTTTTATTTACCGTATTAGGACTGCGGTGGTTGCCAGAGTTCAAGCTTGTTTCCATCGGGATCTAGTATCCATGCAAATTTCCCGTATTCGCCCGATTGAGGATCACCACAAAGGCTAATGTTCTTTTCGATAAATTCAGCTATCAATGCATCCAGATCATCAACACGGAAATTGATCATAAATGATGAAGTGGAAGGTGAGAAATATTCGGTGTCGGATTTCATAACGCTCCAAACATTGTATCCGGTTTCTTTTCCGCAAAAACCAAACACGGCTCCCCATTCTTCTGCTTTTATTCCAAGTACTTCACCGTACCATTTGCGCAAGGCAGCCGGATCAGGGGATTTGAAAAAGATGCCGCCGAGGCCAATTATTTTTGCCACTTTATTTAATGTTGTATAATTACTTTTTTCAAAAGCACTTTACCATTAACAGGATAGCGTAAAAAATAGATTCCTGAAGGCATAGTGGAACAATCAATTTTTTGCTGCGCCGTACCGTTGAGTTGAACTGTTTTAACTGTTTCTCCAAGGGCATTGGAAAATACAATTATACCTGTAGAATTACTTTGCATTTTCAAGTCAATGGTAAGTTCATCGTTTCCCGGGTTTGGCCAAACAGATAATAGTTCATTATCCACAACTTCAACATTATCAAGCGAGGAAACACATGCAGATAGATTATTGGTATTTGTTGCTTCGTAATGACTATTTACAATGTGAACTATTTCATTGATACAAATAGGATCTCCGAAAGATGCAAATGAAACCCTGAGTATAGCAGTTGGCTGATTGTATTTGATAAATGATGAATCATTGGTTGCCATCATAATAATTCTGTTTCCTCCAACCGAATACTGGGGTAATATTGGCGTAGAGCTTGTATTGTACAGCGCTGTAACTCCTTGTATGAAAATTCCTCCCAAGGTAAACTCCATTGCTTTTATTCGCGCATCCGGATTGTGAAGAGCAATATCAAAGGTGTTATTAACCAAAT
>JBKBUQ010000304.1:0-1887 GCA_046289975.1 Flavobacteriales bacterium
GGGAGGTGTTGCGCGCAAAACCCGGGAAAGCATGTATCTGTGCGAAGCGGCCGGATTTGATATTGTTTTGGTTGAAACAGTAGGTGTTGGTCAAAGTGAAACAGAAGTTCATTCCATGGTGGATTTCTTCCTGGTCCTCACCATTGCCGGTGGTGGAGATGAACTCCAGGGTATAAAACGAGGCATCATGGAACTTACCGACCTGCTCCTTATTAATAAGGACGATGGCACAAACACCGATGCTACCCGCCGCTCAAAAGCTGAATATGCCGCTGCCTTGCATCTGTTTCCTGCCCCTGAATCCGGCTGGACACCCCGGGTTGAAACCTGTTCTGCATTGGAAAACAAAGGGATCGACAAAGCATGGACAATTATTAATGAATTCCGAACGCTAACCCTCTCCAACGGCTGGATTGAACGATCGAGGAAAGAACAAAACTTGTTCTGGTTACGCACCAGTATTTTCAATCAGTTGGAATACAGCTTTTTTCACCACCCGGATATTAAGTCGCAACTTCCGGATTTGGAACAAAAAGTGGCTGATTTGAGTATTTCTCCGTTCGAAGCTGCAAAAAAACTCCTTGAAATCTACCGTCAACCCCCAAAGTAATATCACTGTATTACAGTGCATTACCACTTTACTAACTTGCTTTTTGGGGGATTTTAACACTTCTTTAGGTTTCTACTTTCGATAAAAATGTTAATTTCAGGCCGCTTAAGGAAAAGTAACAACTGTGTTAGGTAGCAAAAAAACAGGATTACTCGCAAGGGTTCTGGCGGTCTTCATTTTTCTGACCGTATCGCCCCTGCTTAAGTCCCAGGGTGGAGAAACCTATGAGGGCAAAGAGATTGTGGATACCCTCCGCATGAACAACAGCACCATTATTTTATTTGCCGACAAAACCTGGATGTACGTTTCGAGCACCAATTTTAATGGAGTGATGAACGACTACCTCCATAAAGTGGTGAGTACCGATACCAGCCTGAATTTCAAGACTACCTGGTACAACGAGATTCCTTTTACCTACGAAAACGACATCAGCCGCTTGCACGATACCATTTGGATCTGCACCGTGGACTCTACCTACAGCAAATTTTCAATGCCTACCAACGGCCAGGTCCTCTCCAAATTCAAATACCGTGGTTCGCGCTTTCACCATGGGGTTGATATTGACCTTAATGTAGGTGATACTGTTCGTGCAGCATTTTCAGGAAGGGTTCGTTATGCCCAATACAACAAAGGGGGGTTCGGAAATCTGGTGATTATTCGTCACCACAACGGACTGGAAACTTACTACGCCCATTTAAGTAAAATTACCGTTCAGGTTGATCAGGAAGTTCATTCCGGCGAACTCATCGGACTTGGCGGCAATACAGGAAGATCGTATGGTCCGCACCTCCATTTCGAGTGCCGTTTCTACGACAATGCATTCGATCCCTACGAAATCATTGACTTTGACAATAAGCGTTTACAGAACGAGAACCTGTTTATACATCCCGGTCTGTTCGATTACCGCGCTGTTTCTCGCAAAAACACTCAGCCTAAAGGACATTCGCACGAACCTGTAATGGCAGGAATCGGGCAAACCGTAAAAAATTCTAACAGTGCAGGTGCAAAATACTACACTGTTCGCTCCGGCGACAATCTATCTGTTATTGCACGAAACCATGGAACCACCGTGGATAAACTATGCCAGCTAAACGGCATGAATCGTAACGACGTGTTAAGAGTCGGACAAAAACTGAAGGTGAAATAATCGCCCTTTTACTAGCACTAATACCCCTTTCGCTGTTAATAATTCTGTCTCAAACAAGGTTTTGGGCGCAGGATTCGTAGTGAAATTTGCTTCATGATTGAGCAACTCTATTCTCACTATTGCAAACATC
>JBKBUQ010000305.1:0-1804 GCA_046289975.1 Flavobacteriales bacterium
GGCTCACTCATGTTCGCTCGGGGTAAACTTCTCGTCCTATTCAAATTCCCTTAAAAGAAAAAGCCGTACCTATTATAAGGATACGGCTTTTAAGAGTGCCCAAGACTGGACTCGAACCAGCATGCACGTAATGCACCACCCCCTCAAGATGGCGTGTCTACCAATTTCACCACTTGGGCATAAAAATTTCAAAGAGCACAAACGGCGTGTCTATTCCGGAGATGTTGTTATTTGCGCTAGCAAAGAACTTACAGCTCCGTGAATCAAGACGCTTCCTTCGGTCGGTCTCGACCAATTTCAGCATTTTCACCACTTGGGCATTGCAATAGTTTCAAAGACTGCCTTTCACGGCAATCGGGCTGCAAAAATACATTTTTTTTTGATTGGATGCCCTCGAAGAAAAAAATGGTGTATTCGCAAACTTGGACTCCAATCTCCTATATTTATAACGAAAACTATCGCCATGAAGAGATTATTACTTGCCACTCTGTTGATGTGTCTCGCAGGGTTTACTCAAAATGCAGGCGCTCAGCAGTTTTACCAGGAGGAATTTGACGGGACTGTTTGTGCTGCAGGTTCGGGTTGCGATCCTTCACTTGTGGGCTGGTCTGTTACCAACACAGGAACAAACGGTGCCAATGCCAATCGCTTTTTTATTAGTTGTCAGGAAAACGGTAACAATGCCGGCCAATGCGGATCCGGTTGCGGCTCTGATCAATCCTTGCATATTGGAAACGTATCCACATCGCTCGCTGCATTTATTTTTTGTCCGACCGGCGATTGCGGTGCTGCCTACGATGATAGCAGTCCGGCCGAAGCAACTGACAAACGTGCGGAGTCGCCGGTGATCAGTTGCGTGGGGCAATCTAACATCACCTGCACATTCGTATATATGGAGAATGGAGAAGGAAGCAACGACGATGCCTCATTTTGGTATTTTAACGGTGCTACCTGGGCGCAATTGGATCCCATTGCTAAATCGCCACTTACCTGTGCACCACAGGGTACATGGACCAACTATTCCGTAACACTTCCTGCTTCTGCAGATAATAATCCCAATGTTCGAATTGGTTTTCGCTGGGTGAACAACGGAAACGGTAATGCATCCGATCCCTCTTTTGCAGTTGACGATATCCGATTGATCTCAAATCCTACCATACCACCTGTTGCTGCATTTACACAAAGTGCAACCAACATATGCGCAGGCGATCCTGTTACGTTTACAGATCAGTCGACCAGTGGACCAACGAGCTGGAGTTGGTCATTCCCTGGAGGGACACCTGCCACTAGCACTGCCCAAAATCCTGTGATCACTTACGCAACTCCCGGTACTTATTCTGTTACGCTTACGGTTACTAATGGTAATGGAAGCAATTCAACAACAAGCACTAATTTGATAACCGTCACCACTTGTACCTCACCACCAACAGCGGCATTCTCTGCCAGTTTAACAACAATCTGTTCAGGTGATGCGGTTAATTTTACGGATCTGTCAACCGGTTCGCCTACAAGTTGGAGCTGGACATTTACAGGCGGAACACCTGCAACAAGTACTGCACAAAATCCTTCGGTCACCTACGCAACACCGGGTACATATACAGTTACGCTTACCGTAACTAATGCCAATGGCAGCGATACCGAAACCATCACCAACATGATTACGGTTAACAATTGTTCGACACCACCTACGGCTGCCTTTTCTGCAAATCCAACTGCAATTTGTATCGGACAACAGGTAACGTTTACAGATCAGTCCACCGGCACACCTACCAGTTGGAGTTGGTCATTCCCAGGTGGTACGCCT
>JBKBUQ010000306.1:0-1783 GCA_046289975.1 Flavobacteriales bacterium
CTCATGGTTCAAGTTTTCTTCAACTTGATCTTGTTTATCAGCAGGAGTTTAATGGATCTACCAATGACCTTATAGGGGATTGGTTGCCGACGATAAATCGAGCAATCAATCAGAACTTGATTATAAATGATAGTTTGAGGAGACCAGACGCGATTTCTTATAACTATAATTTAGTTGATCCTAATCAGGATTGTATTGATGTTTCAAATGGTACTTTAAAGTTGTGGGCTCGCGAAATTCCTCCAACTGAATTTCGTTGTATTGATTGGATGGGAGATAATGATTTGCTTGCGGATGGTTTTCCAAATAAGAGGACATTTAAAGCAACTTCTGGAGAAATTTGGAGCACGGAGATGTTTAAACACGGGTATTTTGAATCGAGAATAAAAATACCATATGTTGATTACGTTTGGCCAGCTTTTTGGATGTTTCACTCTGCTAACGGAAGAAAAACAGAAATTGACATCTTTGAATTTGTTATCCCCGGATCTTCAAGGGGTGATAACTGCACGCAGGTTAATCCTCAAGACATGTTTTATTTTAGTGATGAAATGTTGATGACCATTCATGACTGGAATTTACATATTCCGCCTTATTCTAATGATCCTTCCTCTTACAAGCAGGTTTGTAGAGGTTTTACAGGGAATGCGATTAATAATTTTCATTTTTTTAATGAATGGCATACATATGGTTTTTATTGGGATGAATATAAATGTATTTGGTTCGTAGATCAGATTCCAATTGCATATTTGTTTAAGTTTTATAAGACATATTATGACGAAAATCTTGGACTGGATTTTTCGCAAGGGATTTGGGACCATGACGAATATGAGCAGTATTCCGGACCAATATACCGTAACATGGGATACCCCATTGAAGAATGCCATATTGTACTGGGAATGGCAGTGCCTAATTTCGGAGGATTATATCACCAAGATCAAAGCTTAAATGAGGTTTGTTTACCAACAACAAATTCTTTGCCACGTGTGATGGAAGTGGATTATTTACGGGTTTATTCTAACAAAACATGTTCTTCGGGTTTCAGGATTTGTAACGAGACGCATTTGCCTACAAAGATTGCAGCAAATAGTGTTGAATTACCTGATGCTTCTCAAGGGACTTGTTCTGTTGTTGTGCGAAATGAGCACCAAATCAAACTACAACATCCATATAATTATCATCCGACTGAAATATTTTCTGATGCGCAAAATATTGAAGTGGTTGCAAACGATTACGTTAAATTAAATCCCGGTTTTAAAACGGAACCAGGCGTAACCTTTGTTGCAAGAATTGACGATTGTGCCACGGCTGATTTACGTTCACCTCTTCCTCCGCAATCCAAACCCTATCAGCAGATCAGTCTCAATTTGTGGCCTGAACAAATTCCGCCACAGGAATCTGTTGATGATATTTCCGGATTTATAATATACCCTAATCCCGGAAATGGCGAATTCAGGCTTAAAGTACCCTCAAAATTTAATGGTTCTTCATCTAGTTTGACACTTTACGATGCATTGGGTCAAGTGGTTTCTACAAATAGCTTCGTTGCAACAGATGAAATAGCATTCCAATGCAATCACCTTCCTAAAGGAATTTATTTTGCTTCTGTAACAATTGATGGAATTGTTCAGTGTTTTGAAAGGCTTGTTGTTTTGTGATACATAATCATACATAATTGTATATGTATTCATGTTCTTGTATAAGATTCGGAGGGAGTGGATGTTGTATATTTTGGAGTTGAACCGGAGATTTGAACAATTAGAAAACCAATAGTATATGAGGG
>JBKBUQ010000307.1:0-1625 GCA_046289975.1 Flavobacteriales bacterium
CACACTGTTTTCAGTTTCACATCTGAACAAACCAATATCTTCAGCAAAAACCGAAACAGCTTTATAAACCGGGGGCACAATCAGGATTCCACGTTTGTTAAGTATTCCCCATTTTCCGCCGGCAATATGATCAACAGAACCGTCTGCATTGATCTCCGGAACTCCACCGCAATTGACTCTGAAAAACTTTCCGTTTTCCGGATAATTTCCTACCAGATCAAATTGGGGTTTGCTCGACCATTCCCTTTTTTCCAAATCGAAATAGCCTGCTTTTCCCTCTGAAGTTACCCGCGCAATTCCCGGAGAAAAACCTTCCGGCTCGAGGTCGATATCATCGTATTCGGCAGGAAGAAGTATTGTACCGGTTGAATCTGCAATACCCGATAACTGATTCAGTCCGATAATCAGATGCGAAGAGCCCTGGTCGTAAATGAAATCGTATTCCGGGGCGATCAATACTTTTCTTTTTGAAAGAGAAAACAAACCGAATTTATCCTCCAGCCGCAACTTTATCAGATCGTCACTTAACCAATCGAAACCGGAATAATCCATTGGCAGAACAAATTCACCTTTATAAAACAATCCTGAAAGTCCGGATTCGGTCAGTTCAAAAAGTTCATCCCCTAAAAAATCAATACGATTATAAACAGCAGGCAAAAGGACTTCACCCTTGTAATTCATCAGTCCCGTTTTGAAATGACGAACAAAGAAGAACATTCCCGACTGACTCAAATCGTAAACCGAATCACACAGTTCTCCACTGATTCGGTTGGCATCTGCATCGAGTAACATGTATTTTGCTCCGACAAGACGATTTTCTTCAATCGTTTCCACTATACCGTACAAATCACTTTGCTCATAGCGTACAAGGCGAAATTCTCCTCCAACACTGGCAATAAATCGCATTTGAGTTTTTCCTTGTGCATCGAACACAGGAACAAACCGTAAGGAGGAATAGTCAATGGAATTGAGCGGTTTTCCTAAGTCATCCAGCAATTTCCATTTACCCTTCTTATTGGTAATAATCCTAAAAGGAAATTCTTGTTCCTGACCCAAAATTGCCGGTTCCAGATGATCGTATTCCATTCTTACAATCAAATCTGAAATTGGCCCAATCATTCCCCATTTACCTGATTTGCGAACCGACATAAACATTTCCGGAAAGTCTTCATCGGATCCCGGAAAAAAAGAGTGATAGATGAGGGAATCGATGCCGGATGCAACTTTTTTCCCATCAAATGTGTAAGCTGTAAAAGTGGGTTTGGAAATAAATTTCCTTTTCAGGTATGCAGAATAGTTGGAAGAAAGATATCCCATACTGAAAAAGACATCATCCGGACGAAGAACCGCCAATTTTTCACCGGTCGTTGTTCCATCTGCTGCAATTAAGGTATTCGCAAACACCAGAATAGCAGAGTGCTTTGCAGGAATAATCATTTTTCCCAACCCATTACAAAAGCCCGATTTTCCATTTACAAGTACAGAATCATTGTTCGTCACAATCTCCAATCGCTCTTCAAGTGTGAATTCATCAAAATAGCGGATAGTATCGCTGGCGTTTCTTTTTTCCCAGCCCTTCCCTTTTTCAAGGATAAATCCATATTCAGGCACCGGAGTAATCCGAT
>JBKBUQ010000030.1:0-23039 GCA_046289975.1 Flavobacteriales bacterium
GGGCCAGCTGGATCATTATCGGTTTGAAAACAATCGAAACCAGAACCCACGATCGTTTCAAAATTCTCGACGGTCAACGTGTATTGATCCACGCCGGTCAGAAGTTCGACCATCGCGCTATTCCAAACCCCTATCTGAACAGCAAAGGAAGCCAGTGGAACCTGCCGATGAAAGAGCATTCCTATGGCAAGGGCCGAATCCTGGGATCGGCTCAACTAAAGTGGATCGGTGAACTGGACGATTCGCACAGCGAAGGGGCATTGATCGATTGCGGCAATACCCTTCGTTATGGCCTTCAGGTTTTGTCGTTTGATCCGTGGCCGCAACCATTTCCAGTAGCCGGCGCAATGGGCATCTGGTATTTCGACATGGAAAGAATGGTCAGAACCCGGAAACCAATCCGCTAACACTTAAAAGGGAGGGAGTATGAGTAGGGCAGAAAACAGGCATTATACAAGCGTACACAAAAAGAAAAAGCATCCAGCATCAAAATGCAGTAACGCTAAATGCACGATCTGCCATCCAAATAAAGTGCTGAAAATACCAAGCAAAAAACTACTTCAAGAAAACTCAAAAAACAACACCCCATGACCCCACAAGAGCAATACCCAGATCTACTAACAATTGATGACGTAATACAAGCAATGGCAATTGTTAAGAGCAAAACAATCTACGGGTGGCAATATACCACCCTTGAGAATGAATTAAAGGCTTTGATAGAACACAGAAAATCAGTTGCACCCGCCCCGGCGCAGGGGGTGGAGGAAGCGGATGAATATTTTTACTGTAAAGAATGGAATAACATCGGATACATGTGCGAGGAACAGTGCGATAGATGTAAGAAAACAGAAAATTTTACTCTTGACGACCCTAAAATGATAAAAGAGGCTCAATCTCAAGCGTTAAAATATTCTGAACAATACAGCGAAGATAGAAGGATTAGCAAAAAATCTTCGTTTATAGTTGGGTTCATCGCTGGCTCCCGCTGGCAGCAGGGGCAGGGAGAGGACGCTATTTCCATATTAAAAGAGCTTATTGCTACTACCGAAGAAGTAGGAAGCGATGTAGCATCACTTATTTACCGAGCAAAAAGAATACTAAAATGAACCCACAAGTAAAAGTAATTGCAGACTTCCCCGGTAATAAAGATTTTGAGATCGGTTCTACGCTGACACTGGAGCCTTATAATCAGTACTATTGGAAGTATGAAGTAAAAGATTGTCAGGGAGAAAGGATATACCTGCTTGAGTTCTTTGAAAAGTACCCATACCTTTTTGAAATAGTTGGGAGGGAGAAAGCAAAGCAACCCGCCCCGACCATCGGCGCAAGGTGGGTGATGTTAACTCCTGATAATATCCCGGCAACTAATTGGGATAAGATACACTTCAGGTATTCTTCGGATAAAAAAGTAATGACATCTGGAATGGCTTGGGTTCTTATTGAAGGGGGAAGACATAACGAAATCGAATACCTTTTCGACTCCCCCGCCACCTTCCCAACAAGGGAGCAGGCACAGGAGTGGGTGAATATCCAGTACCCAGAATGGGATCACGAACTCAGTACTGAACGAAAAGTGTCGATGGAAATGTACGACTGGATTGTTCAACAAATGGCACAAAAGAGCCCGCAACAAGACTGAAGCGGGCTTACTACTATAACCTTATCAAAAAGGAAGCTGAAACCAATGTAGCACATAATATCGTGTAAAACAACCGTATTTACCGCAGTAAACAAAAATTCGATGAAAACCGCCTACCGAAACTGGATCGCCAAACGCCTCATAGAACTTCGCAACTCCAAGAACCTCACGCAAAAAGAGCATGCCAAAAAGCTTGAGATCAAGATCAAAGCGTATCAAGCGTACGAGGAAGGACGCGCTCAGCCATCAGTGCTCCTACTCGTTCGGATAGCAAAACTGCACAGCATGTCGCTCGCAGCACTGCTCGAAGGCGCTCCCTCCGACGATAAGTGACACTTCCAAAAGACTAAAATTTTTAGGTCTGCCCCTCGCTGCTCTATTTTTACTTACAGATGCGGCGTAAGTCAACTTCAAGGCGGGCAAATCAACAACTGGCTCTACTGGTAAGGAAGCTTCACCCCGAAATCGCTGAGTCAGTGATGCGGGACTACATCAACGTCGAAGCGCTCGATACCAACCTCGATAACATCAAGCTCTACTTCCAGCGGTTTTGTCAGATCATGAACATTAACGAAACCAACAGAGTAATCGAACGGAAGCTGTTCACATCCGCCATGATGCGCATCTACTGCCCTGGCGTTTACAAACAACATAAGGGCTGTCTGGTCTATCCGATCGGTCTGGGAAAAGAAATCCGGACCCAAATCGGAGACCTCAAAAATAAAAATGGGTATAAGCTGCTTCGCCAGGCCATCATGGACGAACAGTTCTACGATGACTATCGAAACCAGGTCAACGCCATCGTCAAGCAGCTATTCCCAATCGGTGAAAAGGAGGATCAGCCATGCTAAAAGGGAGTAAAGACGCACGTCGAAAGAAGTTCATCAAGCTCATGGTCGCGGTCGATGACATCAAGGGAATGATTGAGGCCTACAAAATGTCGTATCCGACATGCAAGAAGGACGAGACAGCCAGGGTCGGCGCTTACGTACTTTTACGCGATCCTACCATCGTGGCCGAAATTGACCGGTTGAAAAAAAAGAGGGAAGAACTGATTGCGGAGGCCGAAAGGGAAGAAATTCAACGACTTGCGAAACAAAGGATTGCCAGCGAGGCCGAGCTCGATGCCGTATTGAGCGACATTGCCCTCGGCAAGTACCGACAACCCACAACAGTGGTCAAATACGACTCCCGTGAAGGCAGGTTCGTTACCTACAATGTAGACGAAGCCCCGGATCCAGCAGCCATGGCATCAGCAGCCGATAAGCTGTACAAACGCAAAGGATCGTACAAGCCAGTTACCATCCAGCATGAGGGCGGCGACACGTTCATTGAGTTCATGAAGTCACTGGCCAATGTGAAAAATAAAAACATCCCGAATGCAATTCAGCCAGGAAGCGATAAGTAAATGGGAGTCGTACATCAACGACTGGTGCCTGTTTGCTCGGGAGTACCTCCGCGTGAACCTGGATGAAGAGCAGGAGGAGGCGCTGCGAGCCATCCAGCATAACCCTAAAGTCGTGATTGTATCAGGGACCAGCCGGGGTAAGGACTACGTGATGGCCGTGGCTGCGATCTGCTTCATGTACCTGACGCCGCGCTGGGATGAGAAGCGCAACATGATCGCCAACACCAAAGTGATCCTGACAGCTCCCACCAGCCGCCAGGTGAAAGAGATCATGATGCCGGAGATATCAAGGGTTTTCCGAAACAGTGTCTATCTGCCTGGTAGCCTGACAGGGCTGAAGATCACAACTCCCTACGAGGAATGGTTCCTTTCAGCGTTCAAGGCATCGGATAACTCAACAGAGGCCTGGACCGGTATTCACGCCGCCAACATTTTTATCGGAGTAACCGAAGGTACCGGCTTAAAGGATCTTATCTACAACGCGATGGAAGGTAACCTGCAGGGCAACAGCCGGCTGGCCATTGCGATGAACCATAACATCGACCACGGCTATGCAGCCAACGCCACCAGGTCGCCGGAGTTCGTTCGGATCCAGCTCAACTCCATGAATGCGCCCAACGTGAAGGCGAAAAAGATCATTCATCCGGGACAGGTAGATTATGACTGGGTTGCGGCAAGAGTTCGGGAGTGGTCGACACCAATTCCAGAAAAGGATGTACGGCTCACCGAAGGCGACTTCCTTTTCGAGGGGGCTTATTATCGTCCCAACGATCTGTTCCGCGTCAAGGTTCTGGGCATGGCGCCCAAAGTAAGCGAGGGAGTGTTGATACCACCAGAGTGGGTCGAGGCTGCTTTCGCCCGGTGGAAGGAGATGCAGAAAGGCGAGATCATCACGGCTCAGGGGGTTAAAGGAACGCCGGCTGAGGTGGCTTTACTTACCAAGCCTATGCGACTCGGAGTAGACGTTGCCGGCATGGGCCGAGATAAATCTTGTTTCATCCCTCGCCATGGCGACTATGTGCCAAGGATCGAGGCGAGCCATGGTACCAGTGACACCGTGCACATGGAAGTCACCGGCAAGACCATCGCCATGATGAAAGCGGCCACTGACACATTCACAGGCCTGTATGCTCAATCCTTCATCGATACGATCGGCGAGGGTGCCGGCTGCTTCAGTCGCATGGCAGAGCAGGCAAAGAATGATCCTGACCACGCTTGGATGCAGAACCGATACCACAGCGTGAAGTTCTCAGAAGCGGCCGAGCAGTACGGCAAGCCACTTAAAGACGCGAGCGGGGAGCGAGAGTTCCTGAACATGCGTGCATATCTGTATTGGGCCCTTCGTGATTGGCTGGACCCGGCTCAGAATTCGAAAGCAGCTCTTCCGACTGATCAGGAGCTGAAAGCAGAGCTCACAGAAATCAAGTGGCAATACCTCAGCAGCGGTAAGATCAAGATGGAGAGCAAGGAGGAAATCAGAAAACGTCTCAAGCGGTCGCCCGATAAGTCGGACGCCCTGGTAAATACATTCTATCCGGCCGCGGACATCGATCCGAGACCGGGCAAACAAATGAATCTGGCTCAGATAGCAGCCATTTTCGGCTAAACAACACAACCATGGAACAACAGGAATTCGACGCGCTCGTATCTGACCCGGAAAAGCTGATCAAAGCGATTCAGGACACGAAGAAGACCGATAATTCGGAAGACTACGCGAAGCAGTACGATCCGAAACAGCATGAAGTCATGGACACCGCAAAACGTCAGGACAAAGTGGTCGAGACCGACAAAGGCGCTAGCGTTGTGCCGGTTGCCAGGTTGCCGATTGCTTTTCAAAAGCACATTGTGGGTCTGGCTGCTGCATTTCTTTGTGGCAATCCGGTCACTCTTGATGCACAGCCGGTCGATCAAGCCGAGACCGACTTCCTCAAGGTGCTACGCCGGCACTGGGCCGACAACAAGCTGGACTATGACGGCAAAACCATCGCCAAAATAATGATGTCGGAAACAGAGGCGGCGGAGATATGGTACACAGAGCAAGTGGATCCGATGTACTGGCGCGGTACGGTCTATGAGGGCGCCGTCCCGTTCCGCCTGCGAATGAAAATCATCGCCAAGAAGTACGGTGATTCACTCTACCCGGTCACCAACGCTGCCGGCGACATGATCGCATTTGGCCGAGGCTATTCCGTGGCCATTAGCGGCAAGAATGAAGAGCATTTTGACGTGTACACCGAAAAGGCAAAGTACCTCTTCGTGAAGGGTGAAAGCGGTTGGAGTGTAACCACTGAGACCAATGCAGCTGGCAAAATACCAGTGATTTACTATAGCCAGGACAAACCTGAATGGCATGACGTGCAGGAGCTGATCGATCGTGCGGAAGCATTTCTTTCCAACCATGCAGATACCAACGATTACAACGGTTCGCCATTGCTGTTCGTGGAGGGTGAAATCGAGGGCTTTGCCAAGAAAGGGGAGCGGGGAAGAGTGCTGCAAGGAAAGGCTGGAGCGAAGCTCAACTATGTCAGCTGGCAACAGTCGATCGAGTCTCTCAAGTTCGAGTGGAACACGTTGCGCGGACTGATTTTCGACCTTACCGGTACTCCCGACATCTCCATCGAGCAGATGAAGTCGCTGGGTACCTATTCCGGAACTGCTTTAAAGATGCTATTCCTCGGCGCTCATTTGAAGGCGGCCGACAAAGAAGAAACCTTCGGCAAGTCCGTTCAGCGCCGGATCAACTACATGAAGCATGTGCTGGGGCTGTGGAATCAGAAATATCTGGAGGCATCGATGATGACGATAGCTCCCAAATTTGAGTACTACCTGCCAAAGAATTACCAGGAGATCATTGAGATGCTCAACACGGCAACTGGCGGCAAACCCACAATGTCGAAAAAGACGGCTATTTCGCTCAATCCATTTGTTACCGATCCGGAAAAAGAGCTTGATCTGGTCGAATCTGAAGGTCTCGACACCGAACAAAATAGTTTATGATGAATACAAAAGAACAGGTGCTCGCCGGCGCGAAGAAAACCTGCGAACCAGTGATTCGCCAGCTGGCCGAGAACTACATTGTTCCAGTTGACAAGCTGGATGCAGTCTGTGAGCACACCATCATTTTCGTGGGCAAGAACTTCCGGCACATGTCGCAACAACGCATTGTGCGAAAGATCGCCACTTACTTTAAACTGCAAAAAAAGAATGAAGGCAATCAAGTTCAAGGGTCACAATCTGATCCTCGGTAAAGACCAGCCGCAGTATCGGCCCTTGCCGGCATGCAATGAATGCACTCCTGAGGGATCCATGGTGTACTGTTACAGATTGAACCTGTGGCAACGTATCCGCCTGCTGTTCACAGGCCGACTCTTCCTGCGTCAGTTGACTTTTGGGACACCGTTCCAGCCCATTCTGCCGATGCTCAAATGGCATCAGCCGAAGTGTGTGAACTGCGGCAAACCAATCGGAGAACACAAGCACGAAAACCGCTATCGATGCCCGGAAGTGAAGTCATAATTGTGAGCGTGCTGGTTGTAATCCTGGTTGTTCTGTTGATGGTCGAGCATCGGATCAAGAAGCGAAAGGCAAAAGAGTTTGCTCGACTGCCAGAGCCGAGCGGAAAAGCACACCCACCTCGTTGGACGGACCGGTTTATCTTTTTACCGATCAGCGTTTACAACGTTAAGGAGCAAGAGATAACGGGCAATGCTGATTCTGTCGACAGTTACCTGAAGACCTTACCGACCAACATCGTAGAATACAGGCCCACATTTCTGGAGTCAAGGCCAGACCAGGAAGCCACCGAGATCACCAGGCGTAATGGTGATACGGCTGTAATTACTCTTTCGGTGCAACAGTTTGAAGAAACCATGAATAAATTCTGCCAACGCTTTGATGGATGAACCGGCGCGACAAACGATATGAAAACCTGACTCGAAAGGAACTGGCCCGGATTGTCCGGGAGCTTAACCGTATTTACCGCAATGCGATATCCGAGATCAGCATCACAGCGGCCAACGTGCGGTTCGACGGTAAGGTGTTCGACTTGTCGAAGTATCCGCAGCTCCGCAATAAGATCGATGCAGTGATCAGGCAGATGCAGCCAAGGATTCTCACACTGGTTCGAAATGGAGTTTCGTCGATGTGGGACCTTTCCAACCAGAAAAATGACGAGCTCGTTGACTCGGTTCTTCGGGTCCGTAACATTCCGAAAAGCCTGCTTCGCGAGCTGTATGACCCCAACCGACGCGCGTTAGCCTCTTTTCAGAACCGTCGCGAGAAAGGACTCAACCTGAGCGACCGTGTCTGGAAGTCTCTGGATCCTTTTCGTAAAGAACTGGAGGGTGCGTTGGGCTTCACCATCCGCGATGGCAAGTCGGCGGCTGAGACAGCGCGTGAAGTGCGGAAGTATCTCAATGAGCCGGACAAGCTATTCAGGCGCGTGCGATCGGAAGAAGGAAAGCTGGTCCTGTCAAAGGCTGCTCGCAGTTATAATCCTGGCCAGGGCGTGTATCGCAGCTCCTACAAGAATGCAGTCAGGTTGACCAGGACCGAGAACAATATGGCTTTTCGAACGGCTGATTTCACCAGATGGCAAAGCCTTCCCTTCGTAATCGGTATCGATGTAAGACTATCCGCTGCTCATCCCAGGTACGATATCTGTGATCAGCTCGCAGGTCGTTATCCGAAAGACTTTCTCTTCAGAGGATGGCATGCGCAGTGCATATGCAATGCAGTTCCTGTGCTGGCCAGCCAGGAGGAAATAGAAAAAATGGAAGATGCCATTCTCAATGGCGAAGATCCTGCTCAGGTGCCCGGCGTGAACGATACACCGGCGTCGTTTAAACAATGGAACCAAGAGAATGCGGAACGTGTGAAAGGATGGAAAAGCAAGCCGTACTTCATGACGGACAATGCTAAGTATTTGTAGCTCTCTCTTCTCTCCACCGAACTAGCTTCTGTTCGAATTTCGTTGGCAGATCCACGAAGTTATTTCGGGCCCACATGCGCCAAACGGGAAGTAGTTGTTCCTCGAAATTGGGCGATACGTCTTTCATTCCCGATGGCATGTATCGACGGATCTCGAATTGCAGCTCATTGAGCAGGAAAGGTCCCTGGATCCTTTTCATGCCTCGCGTTTCGGACTGAGCTACCAACTTATCAATGATCCGGCCATGGGTGCCAACCGGTGCGACGATTTGAAGGGAGATGCACATCGATTCAAAAAGATTGTACCAGTTCGTCTCAAAAACCTCGTTCTGGAAGCCAGGAAGCGGCTCCGCGAAGTATTCATTCAGCTTTTTGTGGCGCATCTGCAGCGAATTTTACTTACGGCACTCGGTTAAGTAATCAATATTACGACTGTTTTTTGGTCGGCCTATAATTTTACCTCCAACAAAACGCTCTTTACAAATGCTGGAAACTTTCAAGGCACGACTAAAGGCCAAAGCAAAGGCCTTAGGAGTGAACCTCTCCCAAAAGAGGATAGACGCTTTCGCGGATAGACTCCACAAGAAATCTCCTGACATTACCACCGATGAAGATCACGACGCGAAAATCGAAGAACTCCACGAGCTACAACCGCTCGATGAGGTCGCGAAGGCGGATGATCAGCAGCGTTCGCTGGAAGCGAAGCTGAAAAACAAAGGCGGTAATTCAAAGAAGGAAGAAGATACAGACCCAGGCAATGATCCCAAAGACGAGGACGATCCTCCGCCACCCAAGTGGGCACAAAAGCTCATGCAAGATGTGGAATCGTTCAAAAAAGGCCAGACCCAACTGACGCTGCGAGACAAGCTCGCTGCAAAGTTGAAAGGAGCTGATGGTAAGGACCTTGTTCCTCCCAGCTATTACAAGGGTCGCGCTCTTCCGGAATCGGAAGAACAATTGGACCAATTCGTTGAGGAGATCAAAACAGACTGGAACGCCTTCAGACAGGAGCAGATTAATGCAGGCTTCATGAGCGAAACCAAACCACCTTCCGCTAACGTCGTTGGAGGATCTGGAAAAGCTGTTGAAGATGACATTAAAGCGTGGGCAGATAAGAATAAGCCGAAAGAACCCGCTAAAGCATAGCGGCCAGTAGGGGTAGGGCTACAACAAGTCAAACTCAAAATTTTAAAATATGCTCGCCATCAAAAAAGAAACCGCTTCGTATCCTGTAGAAGCGTTTCAGTCGATTAAGGAAACCGCTCAGGGCGGCTTCATGCTGGACGAAACCGTTTTGGCCGTCGGCACAACCATTCCAGCGGGTACCGTTATCGGTTTCGATGAGGCGACCCGTAAAGCAAAGCCGCTGAAAGGTGCAGTGCTCCAGGCGTCGGTGCTCAACAGTGCCACGACCTATCCTGTATTGAAGGGGCACAATCTGGCAGTGGGGATGTCGATCAACCTGACTGGTGGTACTGCTCGCGCCATCACTGCTATCGACACCAGCAATGCTGACTACGACACGGTGACTGTTGGCACAACCATCGGCGTAGCTGCCAATGCCGGCGCTCAGGTGTTTGTAAACGACAACGGCTACACCAAGGCGAAAGGCCTGCTGATGAATGCCGTTGAAGTGCCAGCGAGCGGATACACCGAGTCGGTTGCCGTTGTGATCGACGGTACCGTGTACCATCGTCGGATCCCTCCGGTTTCTGACACCGTAAAAGCCTTGATGCCGAATATCATTTTCTCGGAATCCTTCTAACCAGGGACGCCGGGAAAATGGCATTTTAAACAATAGCCCTTAAACAACCCCAATACAAATCTTTATGGCAACCATTAAATCGATATTCGGAACCTACGCAGAGAAACTGCAGGTAATGATCGACGCTTCGAACGACATGTTCGCGCCGACCTGGTTCCAAAACTACTTCGACATTGCCACTCCGTCTCCGACTCTCGATTTTACCACTGTGGTGGGTCGCAGCCGTGTTGAAGCCGCCGCTTCTGTCGTAAGCCGCGGATCCAAGTCGCCGGTTCGTAGCCGTGCTGCGCTGGAAAAGTATTCCGGCAAGGTGCCCGCCATCATGGAAAAGTTCCATATGGACGAGGACGACGTTCGTCAGTTCCTTTCACTCCAGGCAATGCCGGTTTCCGAGGAAACTAAAAAGGCTCAGATTCTGAACTTCATCTTTGATGATGTGAAGAAAGTAGGCGATGCAGCATTGAAGCGCCTGGACATCATGGCGCTGGAAGCAGTTTCCACCGGTAAGATCAGTCTTACCGTGCAGAACAACCCCGACGGTATTGTTCTTGCCAACGCGCTGGATCTGCTGATGCCGTCCGGAAATAGAGTAAATGCGAGTGTGAACTGGGATACAGCTGCCTCAGCGAAGCCCATTTCAGTTGACATCATTGGTGTTGTTAATTCGGCTCGTGAGCGAAACATTGGTTTCGCCAAAATCCTGATGGATTACACCAGCTGGTTCAAGTTTATCGCAACCAGTGATGTGAAGGACATGTTCAATGCTTATCTGGGTAAGAGCAGCAACAAACTGTTGCCAACTCTGGATGGTGTCAACCAGTTGCTCACGGCCCAACAGTTGCCCGTGATCGAGATCGTCGACCATGTTGTAGGCATTGAAAAGGATGGCGCTATCAGCACCATCCGGCCATGGGAAACCACCAACGTGGCGTTCATCCCGGCTGGTCGTCTTGGTGTGATCCACAATTCAATCGCCATTGAAGAGCTGAAGCCGGTAAGCAACGTGAGCTACGGCAAGTTCCGTAACCTGGCTTTGATCAGCAAGTGGGGCGACAACGATCCGTTCCAGGAGTGGACTAAAGTGGAGGCAAACGCGATCCCAGGTGTGAGTGCCATCGATGGCATCTTCCTGCTCTCGCGTACAGCGGCTTTCTCTTCATAGCTCTTTTCTTAATTGACCTAATTGTATGACGTTAAAAGAAGCATTGCAGGCGAAGGCTCAATGCCCTGTCGATGACAACGCACTTGAAGTAGCGTTGATCGATGCGGCACTGGATCCGGCGGCAACTTACACCGCTGCGCTCCTGGAAGACGTTGAGAAGGCGCTTGTACCGCTTCTTTTTTCCATATACACTAAGCCAGATGTTTCTGAAGGCGGTTTCTCACTCAACCATCCGGATTTCCTTCGGAAGTTGAAAGAACGCATCGTGCAACTGGCAACAAAACATTCACTATCCGATATCCTTGAACAACTAACCGATCCAGTTCCGACGGTCACTTCTAAACCTGTATGGTAAAACAGTACCCTCATATTATCACGATCACCAGCAAGACTGGGACGCGCGATGATGAAGGGAACTGGGAGCAGAGTGGGACAACGACGATCGTATCGCTCAAATGCAGATTTGAAGCGAACGCCAAAGGCGCCATGATCGTGAAGGAGGATGGCACTCAGGTTGTATTCAGCGGCATTGTGTTTTTGCCCCGAGTCGCCACTGAGCTGAAGCCAGGATCTGCAGTTGAGGTGGTTAATGGATCAACAGTTCTTTCAAAGGCAAGAATCCTTCGATTTTCCAATGGTCAGCTAAACGCAAGGATATGGCTGTAAGTCTGGTTCCCAAGTTCAGCAAAGAACAAATCAAAAGAGAAGTTCGGGCCTGGAAAAAGAGGGTGGAAAACGCGCTCATATTGAACATGAAGGCCGCCGGCGAGCAGTTCATTATCAGTGTCAGAAATAACAACACCTATCAGGACCGCACAGGCAACCTTCGTTCCTCGACCGGATACATCATCATGAAGGACGGAAGGCAGTTGTTTCAAGACTATGAGACCCTGCCAGGTCCTGATGGCAGCGGAAAAGAAGGAACCAGAGCCGCGAAGCGTGTGATCCGTGAGGCGAGCAAACGGTTTCCGAGAGGTTTTGTGTTGATAGGCGTGGCCGGCATGGACTATGCAGCTGCGGTTGAGGCGAAAGGATTTGATGTGATTTCGAACGGCGCGATTGAAGCCGAAGCTGCTTTGAAAGCGGCGGTTCGAAGGTTAACTAAAAAAGCGTGAAGACCACTTTTGATATTGATAAGAAGATCTGGAACAGGTTCAGCGGCTCTGCCCTGGCTGCAGCGATATCCGGCGACATCTACAAGATGCGCAGGCCTGCCGGCAGCAACCTGGAGGACATTGTGATCAACAATCTCGGTCTACCCAATCAGGATCTGCAACGAGGTATCTGGAACGTAAACATATTCGTTCCGAATCTGGAGGTTGAATCAGGATCCGTGAACGACGACTCTATTCCTGATACGGCCCGATTGGAAGAGCTGGCCAGACTGGGCGTGGATCTTTTCGATGATGTACAGGACGGTGATGTGTACTACAGTGTGCAACAACAACAAACCATATTCGATTCGGAAACAAAGGAACACTTTGTGAACATCCGGATTGATGTCATAACAGAAAATGTAAAATAAAATGGCAAAAAAAATCTTTGGCCTCGCCTCGGTAAAGCTCGCTCCGATCGCTAACGACGGAGGAATGGGCACAGCGCTGGAAACGGTAGGTGAAACCGTATCAGGCACCGCTACCATGACGCAGGAGGACAACACCACGACTGACATCACGATCGAAGAGTCGGATTCTCCGATTGAAACCATCGTGAGCACCGTGGGCAAACTCCTTTTCAGCTGGTCCACCTACAACGTGGCCTATCGGATACTGTACAAGCTCTTTGGCGGTACTGGTAACATGCCGTTGCCTGTTGGTGCGATTACGACACTGGGATCGATCACTGCAGGTACTGGCTACACAGGGTCGGGCTTTTATGAGAACGTCGCCCTCACTGGCGGTGCGGGTACTGGTGCAAGAGCCAACATCACCGTATCAGGTGGAGGTGTTACTGCTGTTGAAATTGTGGCGCCAGGTTCCGGATATTCCACCGGCAACCTCAGTGCTGCTGCAGCCGATATCGGCGGAGGTGGTAGCGGGTTTCAGGTGGCTGTGTCAGCTGTTCAATCGACCGCTGCCCTGGAGAAGTGGGAAGCCCCTGACGCATTCCCTGACGTGGAGATGTCCATACAGTTGACCGATAAAAAGGGCAACGTTGTAAAGATCCCGCGTGCGAAGATCGCCTCGAAGATTGCGCTTTCATTTACCAAGGAAGGCATCGGCCAGCTGGATATGGAAGCGTCCGTTCTTCAGCCGACCAAGCCGGGCGAGAAGCGTCTCACGATCCAGTTTGCCTCGTAATTAGGATACCTTTTTTTGCTGTACCATAAAAACCGGGTCATGGAAACATGGCCCTTTTTTGTAGAATGGAAAAGAACGATTCACTACATCCGGACCATGTGCTGGCCGCAGCAGTTGACACGATCACTGAGAAGACGTTCAACTTCGATATCACCATCGTTCCGAAAGGCAAGGTGCATGCGTTGCTGCAGCGTTTCAGGCTGGCCAGAAAGAAAGTGTCTTTTGAGTTGCGGCCGGTTTCTGTTGGTACCCTCTACCGGATATCGAAAATGATCCTGAGTCTGGAGATCGACAACGGTGCCGAATTAAATCAGTTGACCAGATCCTATCTGCGAGTTAAAGAAAATGCGGAGTGTATCATCGATATCTGTGCCGCTGCCATCCATAACCAAAAGAGTGAAGCACCCGATTCGCTAAAAGCGCTGATCCGCGATAATCTTACTTCACAGGAATTGATGAAGCTGATGGCGTTAGTCGTGAATACCCTTGCCATCGAAAATTTTATCGTTTCTATCGTCTTGGTAAAAGGCATGAATGTACTGGCAAACCCGCCTGCAAGTGCAGAAAGTGCCGAGTAGCCAGGAACGAGCCCATTGACGAGGGAGATAATAGCCCTTGGAGCTTGATCGGAGGTGTTGCAAAATACTTCCGCTTTCCCATTGATACGATCCTGTGGGGTATGAGTTGGGCGAATCTGAATATGTACCTCGCAACGATACCAGTTGTTGACACGGACGATGCGAAGGAAGAAAAGGCGGAGACGGTATCAGGATTGAATGACATTTTTTCTGGTGACATAAAATAGCAGTCTATGCCCCTCAATGTGACAAGTGGACCCCTTGAGTTCACAGCCATGGTAAAAGACAAAGAGTTCGAAACTTCTATCCGTCGAATTGAGGCGAGGCTGGCAAGCCTTACCGCGACGGCGGATAAAGAGGCCAAGGCAGTCGATAATCTCGTTCAAAAAGCCGTGACAGGCCTTAGCGCTTACGCATCGCTGGCTCTGGGGACTAACTTCATCGGTGACATCATTCGGGTGCGTGGCGAATTTCAGCAGCTGGAAGTGGCGTTTCAGACCATGCTCGGCAGCAAAGCTGCATCGGATAAGCTTCTTCGTGATATCACCGAATTTGCCGCAACAACTCCTTTCGAACTGACCGATGTTGCTGCAGCTACCAAGCAACTGCTGGCATTTGGTATCGCTGCAGACGACATTCCCAAGACCTTGAAGGAGCTGGGCGATGTGAGTGCCGGAATCGGAGCGCCGCTCGGTGAAATTGCTTATCTGTTTGGTACCATCAAAACTCAGGGCGTGGCCCTTACTCAAGACGTTCGTCAGTTTGCGCAAAGAGGTATACCGGTATATGAGGAGCTGGCCAAGGTGTTAAATGTGTCGGTGGAAGAAGTAGGCAACTTGATCACTGCCGGCAAGGTGGGCTTTCCCGAGATTCAGAAAGTGTTTGAGAACCTCACGGCTGAAGGATCGAAGTTCGGAGGCCTGATGGAGGCACAGTCCAAAACGCTGGTCGGCCAGATCAGTAACCTGCGAGACGCGTTCGACAAGATGCTGAATGAAATCGGCCAGAGTGGCGAGAATCTCTTTGCTGATGCCATCGCCGGCATCAAGTTCCTGGTTGACAACTACGCCACTGTCATCGATATTCTGAAAGTGCTGGTGATCACTTACGGATCATATCGGGCAGCGATCATTGCGACCAACGTGGTACAGCAGCTGTCCATAGCACTGACCAAAGGATGGACTGTAGCAGAACTGCTGAGATATCGGGCGATGGTGTTGAGCGAGAAAGCCATGAAGCTGCTCAATGCTACCATGTCCAAGAATCCAGCAGCGCTGGTAATCACAGGCCTCACGGCTATAGTGACATCGCTGGTTGTTTTTCGCAAAGAAGCTGATAAAGCAAGGACCGCTCAGGATTATCTGGCCGACGCACAGGCGAAAGTGGGTGATAAGATAGCCGAAGCCGAAGCCAAAATTCGCCCTTATGCCGAGACATTAAAAAATGCCAACCTGTCCGAGAAGGACCGGGTGAACATTTACAAAGAGCTGGAAAAGATTGACCCCAAAATAGTTCAGGGCATCGATGCAAAAAAACTCAGCTATGAGAACCTGACCGCCAACGTTAACAAGTACCTGGAGGCCCTGCGCAAACAATACAAGCTGGAAGCCAACAAAGAGGCGTTGGAAGAAAGCTTTAAAGAGGAGGCTCGAATTGAGAAGCAGATCAGGGCCTTTGAAAAGGAGAGGGATCGACAAATCGCCATCCAGGATCGTAACCGGGAAGCCCTACAAAAGCGGACCGACAAGGGCGCACAGGAACAGTTGAAGAATCAAGCCCAGTATCGGAAAAATATTCAGGACAACTTTGAAAACGATACCAGGGAGCTGTACAGTGCGTTAGCGAAACAGCAGCAAATCAGCCTGGATATCGCCAGTGACAACATCAAGCTAACTGCAGAGGAGGAAAAGAAAAAGCGCAGGACCATCTCGGTAATTAAGGAAGAGATTTCGCTGCTTGAGAAGAAAAGAGAGGATGATTCGGCGACAGCCGCTGAGAGAATTGTGTATGATGAGAAGATTTTGAAGTTGCAAAAGGAGCTCGACGCAATTACTGGCCCTAAGCCTAGCAAGCTTGCCGAAATCAATAAGATCGAAGAGCAAGGGTTAGCGCTACTCGAAAAGCGCCGGGATCTACTAGCTGAAATTGCCGATCGCGTTGCCGAATCGAATGAAACCAACCGGACCAAGGAGCAGACCGAGATCGACAAGATCAACGATCGGTATGACAAGCTGATCGACAACATCGACGACTATAACAAAAAGGTCGATGCCTTCAACAAAAAGAACCCGGGAAAGGATGTCCAAAAGATTGGCCAGGCTGACATCGTTGAACTGAATACCGCACGATCCCAGGAGATCACCAATACGCGACTGAAGGCAGACGCCGATGCCTTCAAAAAGTATTTAGAAGAGCAACGCCAGTTATTTGAAAAATACGAAGAGGCGAAAAAGCAGGTGGGTATCGACAAAGCTAATGAGCTTTTTGCAGAAAACTTAAACGGGTATGAGTCATACCTCCAGCTTCTGCAGACAGAAACACAGAAGCTGGTACCGAAGATTCAATTAGGTATTGCCAACGTGGGTGAGGAGCTGAACTTCACCGCCCTTTTGGATGAGTATAAGGCATATACAAAAAAGAAAAGCGACGAAGAAATTGAAACAGAAAAGCGCACTTATACTGAATTGCTGACCGCGACGGTTACCTACAATCAGAAGAAAGCAGCGATCAATCAAAAGTATGATGATCTGGAGGCAAGTCTCAGGAAGAACGCAAAGATTGGGGAGTATGACGAGCGAGCGAAGATACTTGAACAAAGCAGGGAACAGGAGCTATCGGAACTAGACGCGCAGTTGTTGAGAAGTTCTGACTTGTACCGGCGCTTAAACCAGGATATCCTTGGATTTACTCGGAAAAGACTTGATCAAGAGATCAAGTACTTTGAGGAGCAACTGAAAAACAACAAGTCACTGACGCCCGAGCTTCAATCGCTAATCCAAAGGGTTATCGAAGACTACAAGAGTCTGCGCGACGAAACAAATTTTATCGCAAAGAATTTTGAGAAGCTTTCACAAGACCTGAGCACCATCAGCAATTCCTTTTACGATCTCGGAGGGGCAATAGGTGATCTTGACGCGGGTCTCGCGGCGACGCTCGAAACCATGGGCGACATCGTCTCAGTAGGTGCAAAAGCTGCCAATGCTGTTGCACAGATTGCACGACCAGATAATGTCGTTGGAGCAGCAGCTGCAGTGGTGGATACCATCGTCGGCATTTTCAACATCGGTGCCCGGGCTCGTGAATCTCGTCGTCAGGCTGAAGCTGAAATGAAAGCCTTTCTCAACACTGTGCTCCAGGGAGAGTTGGAGGTGAATGCGCTGTACCGTCAGCGGCTGCTCGACCAGGCCTCCATCAACAAGCTGAAGCTGGAAGGACTCAAGGCCGAAGAAGAGCAGCTCAAAAAGAACGCCCAGCAAGCTCTCGCGGATTATCAACGCATCTTTGAACTGCTGCAGAGCGAACAATACATTTCTGGCCAGACGACCAGACGTCGCGGCGGCTTCCTTGGTATTGGTCGACGGACAGAGGTTGTCAATCAGCTCTCTTCACTTGCCGGCCTCAACTACGATCAGCTGGAGCGGCTGTTCCTCGAAGGACGATTGACCGATCGAGCAAAAGAGCTATTCCAGACACTGCAGAAGTTGAAACAGGAAGGGCTCGACATTGATAAGGCGCTCGAAGATGCGCGGCGTGAAGCTCAGGAGCTCTTTACCGGTACCACCGCAGATTCCCTGCTTGACAGCATCACCGACGGATTCGCCAGCGGTCTGCGAACAGCGTCTGATTTTGCGGACAACTTTGAGGACCTGATGCGCAAAGCCATCATCAATAGTCTGAAGTATAAATACCTGGAGGGGCCGCTAAATGAGTTCTACCAGCAGTTTGCCGCAGCAAGTGAGTCGGATGGGCAGCTCACCCAGGCGGAGATTGAGCAGCTCCGCAACTTCTACAACAGCATCCTGGAGAATGCACAGGCGCAATTTGATCAGCTGCAGCAGATCAGCGGTGTCAACATCACCGGCGCTAATGGCGGCAATTCGTTGCAGGGAGCTATTAAGGGGATGACGGAGACACAGGCAGAGCTGCTCGCCGGACAGTTCGGTGGCCTGAGAATTACTGCGCTGGAAAGTCTCAACGTATCACGGGCCCAGCTCGATGCTGTCAATGCGATTCAGGTCAATACATCAGTGACCGTGCTTCGAATGAACGCGCTATTGCAGAAGTTCGACGCATACGAGGCAGGCTCGAAACTACTCAATGTAAAAGTGCAATAACATGGAAGGACTTTGGTTTATAGACGGCATCGACCTTTATCTCAACTTCGGCATCGTTATCGAAACGGGATCCGCTGACTTCCTGAAGCCGCCGCCCAAAAAGGAAAGCATCGAGCATGATTGGCGCGACTCGAACGGCCGGGAAGTGGATCTGGAGCGTTTCTTTTTTGATCAGCGGGAAGGCGCGTTGAACATGGCACTTATCGGGACCAGTGAGGAGGACTTTCGCGAGAAGCTCGACAACTTCATCGGCCATTTGACCAAGCCTGGCCTGCGGCGGTTCAGCCTCAAGGCCCATGGTGATCGCTCCTACTATATCTACTATAAGCAGACCAGCAACTTCACCGCCCTGAAACCACTCCGCGGATCTGATCTGGATGGGAAGGTGGTGTATAAATTTTCGATCTTGGTCGTAGAGCCAGAGCCACAGCTGAACCCTGCTGATACATTCCTGGTAGATGAAGAAGGCCGATTCATAATAACCTGACAAGATGAACACACTCGATATCATGCGCGCCGGCAGCCTGCTTTGCACCGTGAAGCTGTCTGACAACAGTACACAAACCAAAAGGATCATGGGTGAGAACAATGTCGTGGTCAACTTTCGTGACACCCGCAACATTCTTTTCCGGATCAATGACTACTGCGTTGTGTTTGGCGAAACATATAAACTCCGTCGCAAGCCACCGGCCACCAAGAACAGCGATCTGGACTATGAATATACGCTGACGTTCGAGTCAGAAGGAAACGATCTGGCCAAGGCACAGTACCTTTTTCTGGATTCGGCAAATGAGTTGACCGTTGGCGACTTCTCGTTGATGGGCAATGCCGACACGTTCATGGACCTGCTGCTGCAGAACGTGCTGAAAACCTCTTCCGGATGGCAAAAAGGGCAGGTAATCCCGACAGGGTACAAGAACCTCACCTTCACCAAAACGAACTGCTATGAAGCGCTGTCGCGTCTGGCTGAAGAATTTGAAACAGAGTTCTGGATCGAGGGCAAGCGGATACATCTGACCAAACGAGCGAATGACACGGGCCACGTATTCAAGAACCGTCGAAACCAGGGACTCTATTCCATCAACAAGCAAACGAGCAACGATTCCGATATCGCGACCAGGTTGTATGCCTATGGAGCAGAAAAGAACCTGCCGGCAGATTACATTCTCACCAGTAAAAGGCTCAAGCTGCCCGATGACGTCTTTCCCTACCTGGAGAAAAATGTTGACAAATACGGCGTGGTTGAGCACACTGAGATCTTCGAGGACATCTATCCTCGCAGGACCGGCCGGGTCACTTCTGTCAATGCTGGAGATCCATTTGTATTTGTCGACGCGGATCTTGACTTTGATATCAACGATCAGCTGCTCCCTGGCATTACTGCAAAGGTGGTGTTCAACACTGGACAGCTGGCCGGGTACCAGTTCGAGGTTTCGAGTTATAATGACTCAACCAAAACATTCCGGCTGCTGAAAAACAATAGCGAGCGGGTGTTGGATATCCCTTCCGATCTTTTGCGGCCGGCGATCGGCGATGAGTATGTGCTGATTGATATCGTCATGCCCGATTCTTATGTGGAGGCGGCCGAGCTGGAACTGAAAGAGCGGGCGCAGGCACTGCTCGATACGATCAGCGAGCCGCAGGAGTCATTCAATGTGACCTTTGACTCCACTCATTTGCGGGACAACAATATTTCACTGAGCATTGGTGATCTAATATGGATTGTCGATGAAGCGCTGGAGATTCAACGAAAGATCCGTATCACTGGCACGGTCCGCAGCCTGGTGTACGAATACGAGTACCAATCTGTGGAGCTTTCCGATATTGTCTCGCCAGGGACCATCAGTCGCATCATCTCTTTTCAGCAGAGTAGTGATCGCAGTCTTTCCGGACTGCAGACGCAGGTCCTCAACAACAGTATCCTCAACAACAATGTGATCGGAACGCTGAAATTTACGGGCATTCCAGAGACCACTGATCCCACAGGTTTTGTTCCGGTTTACTTAAAACTTGCTGACGGAAAGTTGTACATCCTCGTTTGATTTTACTTACGGATGCCGTTTAAGTAATCTCTACAAAATACAGAAAATGCCTGTTGTGTAGTTTGCGCGCATGGCCGTCTCGACAGCACGAATACCTGAGTTGTCCGCGCTCACGACTGGGTTGCCGTTGAACATGGCCGACCAGCTCCCGATTTTCATCAGTTCCGAAAACAAGACCAAAAAGGTCTCGCTGGAGGACCTCAATACCTTCTTCAATCTTGGCGGCGGCGGCACCACGCATCCTCCTGTTTCCTACGGCGGTGAAGTGATTGTAAAGATCAGTGCCGGCCAGGCAGGCGGGCATACCGTTTCGATTCCTTCATTAGCCGGGAAGGATTTCACGCTTGAAAGAATGGGTGTACCGTTGGAGCCATTGTTGGAGGAAGATGACCCCAACTACAATCCTGACACTTACGAATATGAAGTGCTCGATGCCGGCGGATTCTTGCTCAATGAAGATACTACAGACCCGCTGGTGGAAGGTGAGCGATTCAAGCTGACGGTTTATTCGCTCATCGGCGGCAATGATACTGGTACCGGAACCACGGCAGCCCCCTGGCTTCGCGGCGCGAAACTGGTTAGCACCAATGAGTCGCTGGATCCGGCTGATGATATCAATAAAGTGATTCAGCTGCGCGGATCCACAACAGCACTTGCCATCACATTGCCCGACGTTGATGATGTGGAAGCAAACGGCTTTTTCATTCTCGAAAGTAACATCACCAACACCAAACCCTCAGCCATTGCTACAACCGGTGGTCAGTTCATTTACCTAAACACCACATCCAAGACCACCATACACATGCACCCGGGCGAAGTGCTTTGGTTGTACAGAAAGGCAGATGGCTGGTATGTGATCAATGATTTCTGGCGGGTGTACCGGGGTATTGGTATTCCTTATCCTGTTTATCAGGCAGAACTGGGTGAGCTGGTCTGCAAAGGTCAGACCGTCAACAGGGCCGATTACCCACGACTGTGGGAAAAGGTTCAGACGCTCGGCAGTTCGCTTGTCAGTGATACGGTGTGGAACACGGCGAATGTGTATCGCCAGGGCAACACGTATACCACGACTGTCCCTGGTTCCGGCACTTATGAAACTATCCCGAATCCCTATCGCGGCTGCTTCAGCACGGGTGATGGATCGACGACTTTCCGCCTTCCGGATTTCAGAAACATGGCGATTCGCGGTGTAAAGGACGACATCGGATCTGATGTGGAGCGATATCAGGGTACCAATCGAGGCATGTATCAAAAGCACATGCTGGAGGCGCACACACACACTACCGATCTGCGTGGAGCGGCAGCTGGCGAAGGGTTCTTCACGAAAAACGACGGAAGCGGTGGCCAGTCACTTTATCCAACATCATCAACAGGAGGAGCAGAAACCAGGATGGACAACATCGGGATGCTCTATGTAATAAAGTTCTAGTATGAAACGCATCATTCTTTTTTGGGCATTGGTTGCCGCATACTGTTCGGCTTCCGCACAGGGCGGATACATCCCCTCTGGAACCAAGATCAACTATGTCAACGGCATCAAGACTTCCAGGATCATATTTACCGGCGATACATTGTCGACTGCTGAGCCTGGCTCCTTTGCCATGATCAGCGGAGTGCTTTACTACAAGGATTCGACCGCGTGGAAGACGGCAATCGGAACCGGCACTGGATCAGGAGGCGAGGGCTTTGAATCGTTGGGTAACGGATATGGATTAGGAAAACCCAACGACTCAACCTATGTGGTTGACAGCACACTAATCACGACCAAAGCCGACAGGCACCATTTGAAGGATTCGTTGATAAATGTGCTGAACCTGCGAACGATTCAGAATATACTCGATGCCAGTAATCTGATCACAAATCCATCGGAAACAATCGAAAACGATCCGTCAAATACATCTGGAACATTCGGCATAAAGCAGGGTGTCGGTGGTTCCAGGTTGGGCGATCTACTTGTTGGATATAGAAACAATCGGTTCATCAATTCCAACTCATCGGCCAGTTACCTCGCTGGATTCTACAGCTCGATTGATACACTCACTGCGTTCGGCTCGCTCAGAAAAGCGCCCAGCGTTGGAATCGGAACACTGCTAAATAACACAAAGTGGCAGCATGTAGTGATTGATAGCAATGAAGTGAAGATAGTTGCCGATAGCGTCAACATGACCGGTCGAATAAAAGTGAGTGGGCAGGTCAGGATAGGAACGGTATCAGGTGGCATTGTCGCGCCAAGTACAAGTACGCAACTTCCGTTAGTCATAGCAAGAAATTCAGCCGGTCCAAATGGGCTGGTAGGTGTGTATGCGTATGGCAGCGGGACAAAAGCAGGTAGTATTGGATCGATCACTATGCAAAATCTGGGGATATTTACCGGTGATCAGACAGATCAAGTATTACTTGATGTGAATGGTGGGACTGCCTTCGGTAAATCACCAGGTGGCGGAACTCCGGTCGATGGCCTTATGGTTAAAGGTCGAACACGACTGAATGATACTTTACAGCTGACTAAAGCATTTGTTTCTTCGAGCAGTTCAGATTCTGTTTTGGTGAAGGACGCGACCGGATATGTCAAATCAGCGGTTCCTTTGTCGTCTTTAAGCGGCGGGACCGGATTAGTCTTCGGTAGAACAGACACCCGAAATAACACTGGGGCTGCAATGGCTTTCAGCGTAGCCGATCAGGATTTCACTATTGACAGCGCTGCCAATTTTGGTATCTATTCGACTGTGGTTGATGGCAGCTATTATTCCGAAGTGTCGGGAAGTCCATCGTCAATGCGGATATACCATCAGACAGAAAGTGAGTCAGCGGAAGTTCTTTTAGCTAATGGAGACATAAGACTTATTGCAGGCAGCGACAGCACAAAGGAAGTAAAAGTTGAT
>JBKBUQ010000308.1:0-1431 GCA_046289975.1 Flavobacteriales bacterium
ACCATGAATTTATCGTTAACGAAGGTTTCATTATTGGCTACAGCAGAACTGAATTCTGTTCCTATCCATTGATTGCCGAAATACAAATCTGCTCCGTTAATGCTTTTGGTCAGCAATGAAGGTTGCACGCCAAATGTCCAGTACATCCCCTCTTTAAGTTTTGCTGCCCACGCAATGTTGAGTCCGTACTGACCGGAAGTCAATTTTGCAGCTCCTGCCTTATCATTGTAGAAAACGCCGCCAATACTCAAAAAACCTTCACTGCCATTTGCAACACGAGCATCAACAGATCCGGTAAATGTTGTAAAAGGTTCACTTACCGATTTCCATTGCGAACGGTAATTCATCACGCCGCGAATATCGCCATTGAACATTCCTGCTGTTGCAGGATTGATATAAGCGGATGCAGTGTAAAACTGAGAGAAATGAATATCCTGCTGACCAAAAACATGAACACTCCATCCGAGGAGCATCGCAGAAAATAGAATTTTTACTTTTTGCATAATTTCTTCGGTTTGGAATTAACGTGTTAGAGTAACATTTCCTTTCAGTGTTCCGCTTGCGCCCGATATCAGCGAATATTCCAGGTACCAGACAAAGACACCGGTGTTCACCATTTTCTGATCGTATTTTCCATCCCATCCGATAGTCGGATCGTTCGTCTCAAACATTTTTTGGCCATATCGATTGTAAACGATAAACGTCAATCCCTGAATTCCCTGCCCGTACACCAACAGCACATCGTTAATGCCATCGTTATTGGGAGAAAATGCATTGGGAACGCCGATTCCTTCTATCACATTTACAAAAACAGTGACCTGATCGGTTGCCGAACATCCGTTTTCGGTGAAGGTCACGGTATAGATTGTAGTTGTTAAGGGAGCAGCAGTTGTTGTCGCTGAACCGGGCGATGATAACCCTGTTGAGGGTGTCCAGATATAGGTACCCAACCCGGTTGCAACAGCAGTTAAAATGGCGGAGTTACCAATATCGATGGTTGTATCTGCATTGGCGAAAACGGTTGGATTCGGATTTACAGTGATGGTTGAAGTTGTGGAACTGGATGTTATTCCATCACTCACAGTAAGCACAACCTGATAAGAACCCGGTGTATTGAAACATATCGTACCCGGATTTTGAAGAGTCGAACTTGATGGTGTTCCACCGGGGAATGTCCAGTTGTAGAGTGTTGCATCTGTACTGGTGTTATTGAATGTAACACATGCTCCTGCACAAAGACTGGTTGCAGAAGGTGTAAAAGAAGCAACCGGAACGGTACAATTGGAAACCACAATGAGATTGGTTGTGGTTGTTGAATTACTTCCACCTGAATTTGTAACTGTAAGTGTTACATCATAGGTTCCCGGAGTGGAATACGTAATTACCGGATTTTGCAAGCCAGCGACGGGATGCGCAATTTCGCCAACGCGG
>JBKBUQ010000309.1:0-1412 GCA_046289975.1 Flavobacteriales bacterium
GCAGCTGAAAATGCTTTTTGGAGTGCACCAGCTGATTATTGGGAATGTATTTGTAGTGCAGAGCAGGCCCTGATCCGTGAAGTTATTGCTGCCGAAGAATTTGAAGTTATTCGTTTGGGTTGTCTGCTGCTTGGTCCACAGGAAAGAAGGATGCAGCCTGCCATGACAGGAGATGCAGTAAGCACAAACAACAGTCCGGCCAACTATAGTTTGTTCCCCAATCCTGCTATGAATACGCTTTATCTGCGATCAGATAAACTGGTAGGTAGTGTCAGTCTACGCGTAGTTGATGTAACTGGTAGACTTATCAAAAACGTGAATTGGCCAGATCGTGGAGATGTGATGGAAATGGATGTTTCTGCCTTAAAATCAGGTGTGTATTTCGTTTCCCTAACCTCCGAGAATCAGACGGAAGTAATTCGTTTCACCAAGTTTTAAATATTTTCAGATTACAACCTGAAAACCTCCTTGATCACATCCTGGTGTGTCTGCCCGAAATGGGTAAGGCACCAGGCAAGGAGTATCGTTCGTTCGCCCGGGCTAACCCACTTTAAACCTTTGCTCAGTTCCTTGCGGAACAACTCTTTGTCGAAACTAACTTTAGTAAGTACGGTTTTTACGAATTCGAGCATTTGTTTCATAAGGCAACGTATTAAAACTTGATTAAAGCTAACGAAAGTTTTGGGTCCGTATTTCGCATTCGTCGAAAGCCGAACGTTAAGAAATTTGAAAAAGTGCTTAATGGAGAGATAATCTTGTTTGTTAGGCTTATTGCCCTTTCCTCCTTACTTTTGCCACGCAAAAACATGTGTTCATGAAACAAATTAAACTTCTGATGTTCAGCATGCTGATTTCCATCTCAGCCTGGGCGCAGTATCCTTTGGTAAGCATTGACTCTATACAATGGGTTCATCCGGATTCACTGGCAGTAGGTAATACCCTGTCTCGTTACGAAGGTGACACGGTTCGGGTTCGCGGATTGGTCATTTACAATCCACGCCAGCACGCATTGAGCACCAATTTTAAAGCCAGCTATTTGGTAGATACCTCTGCATTGGCAACCAACAATTGGAAAGGCTTATTGATAAGAATGTTATCTCCGGATTCAGTAGCCACCCAGTTTTTTGCCAACTTTGTACCCGGTAATATAGTGGAATGTACTGGTGTAGTTGCGGAGTTCAAGGGTACAGAAGCTAACTCCGGGGAGTCTCAGCTTGATTTAATACCCGTGGCTTCTCAGGTGATAGGTTTTGCCACACCTCCTGCACCCAAACAAGTGCCAGTAAGCAACTTCATGATTTTCGACCCTAACGATCCGGTTGTTCCACAAAAAATCCAAAAATTGACTGGAGAACAATATGAGGGAATGTACGTACAGTTAAATAATGTATTTGTAACCGGTGTAAGCATTT
>JBKBUQ010000310.1:0-1245 GCA_046289975.1 Flavobacteriales bacterium
TCTATTGTTTCATTTAATGCTCTGCCTACTGTTACACTTTCTTCACAAGGAACGACATGTGTGAATTATGCGCCAATAGTTCTCACTGGAGGAACTCCGGCAGGGGGAGTTTATTCCGGTCCCGCAGTCACTTCGGGTGAGTTTAATCCCGCCGGTGCCGGAGTTGGAACATTCTCTATTACTTACACCTTCACTGATGGAAATGGTTGTACCAATTCTGCGTCACAAAACATGGTAGTTGATGCTTGTCTTTCTGTTGAGGAAATTGGTAGTACTATATCCAATTTGTATCCTAATCCAGCTGCTGATTATGTTATTATCGAAGGTAGCTCAAGCATTCAATCCATTACCATTATGGATTTGAGCGGTAAAGTGATTTCTAATCAGGTATTCAATGCGCTTAATTCAAGGCTAGATTTAAGCACGGTATCTTCAGGCATCTACTTCATTGAAGTAATTACTGCCAACGGAAATCAAGCTGTTCGCAAGCTGGTTGTAAATAAATAATCAAAGCTTTATTCAATAAAAAAGCCCCGCTCGTGTGGGGCTTTTTTTATTTATTGCAAAAAAAAACACCCTGCAAAACAGGGTGTTTTATAACGAAATTGGATAATGTATGGATTAAGCAGTAACTCCCAGGATCTCTGCCATTTTCGCACCGATTTCAGCTGGAGAGGCAACAACGTGAATTCCGCACTCTGCCATGATTTTCATCTTTGCTTCAGCAGAATCTTCAGCACCACCTACAATTGCACCGGCGTGACCCATTTTACGGCCTTTTGGAGCAGTTTGTCCGGCGATGAACCCAACTACAGGCTTTTTACCGTTTTCTTTGATCCAACGTGATGCAAGTGCTTCGTAGTTACCACCGATTTCACCGATCATAACAATTGCGTCGGTTTCGGGGTCGTTCATCAGCATTTCAACAGCTTCCTTGGTAGGAGTTCCAATGATAGGGTCCCCACCAATACCTATTGCGGTAGATACGCCCATTCCTGCCTTAACAATCTGATCGGCGGCTTCGTATGTAAGTGTTCCCGACTTTGAAACGATTCCGATACGGCCTGGTTTGAACACAAAACCGGGCATGATACCCACTTTGGCTTCTCCGGCAGTAATTACACCCGGACAGTTAGGTCCAATAAGTGTAATGTTACGTCCCTTGAGGAATTCTTTCACTTTAACCATGTCGTTTACAGGAATTCCTTCAGTGATACAAACGATCACCTTGATTCCTGCAGCAGC
>JBKBUQ010000311.1:0-597 GCA_046289975.1 Flavobacteriales bacterium
CCCATTGGTAACAAAATGATCTTCCGTGGGAAAGAAGTGCTCGTTTGGAGCCTGAACAACTACCTCGGCCTTGCTAACCACCCCGAAGTACGTGAGGCCGACGCCAAAGCAGCTGCCGATTTCGGACTCGCCTACCCGATGGGTGCGCGTATGATGAGTGGTAATTCCAATTATCACGAACAACTCGAAAATGAAATCTCCGCTTTTATGAAGCGTGAAGATACCATCCTCCTCAACTTCGGTTATCAGGGAATGGTTTCTGCTATCGACAGCCTGGTTGATCGTAACGATGTGATCGTTTACGACAGCGAATCGCATGCCTGCATCCTCGATGGAATGCGTCTGCATTTCGGAAAGCGTTTCGTTTTCCAGCACAACGATATGGAGAGCCTCGAAAAACAATTGGCGCGTGCCGTTAAAGTTGCTGAAGAAAAAGATGGTGGCGTGCTGGTAATTACCGAAGGTGTTTTCGGTATGGCAGGCGATCAGGGTAAACTCAAGGAAATCGTTGCACTCAAGAAAAAATATCCTTTCCGTCTCTTTGTCGACGATGCTCATGGTTTTGGAACAATGGGTCCAACCGGCGCAGGTACCGAC
>JBKBUQ010000311.1:607-1242 GCA_046289975.1 Flavobacteriales bacterium
GAAGAACAAGGCTGTCAGGAAGGCGTGGATATCTACTTCGGTACTTTCGCAAAATCAATGTCGCTGATCGGCGGGTTCATCTCTTCCACCGAAAACGTGGTAGAGTACCTGCGTTACAATATGCGTTCACAGATTTTCGCAAAAGCATTACCAATGCCTATCGTAATCGGTGCATTAAAGCGTCTTGAACTTCTTCGCACTCGTCCTGAATTGCGCGAGAAATTGTGGACCATCGCAAATGCGCTGCAAAGCGGACTGAAAGAAGCCGGCTTTAACATCGGTAATACCAATACAATGGTTACTCCGGTTTTCCTTACAGGAACATTGGGTGAAGCAACCAACCTTACATTCGATCTTCGTGAAAACCACAGTATTTTCTGTTCGATCGTTGTGTATCCGGTTGTGCCTAAAGATGTGATCATGCTGCGTTTAATTCCAACAGCTGCACACACGCTCGAAGATGTTAACTACACCATTGAAACGTTCAAAAAAGTTGCTGTAAGACTCAAAAAAGGAGAATACCACTCCGATAAGATCGTTAACGTCAACTAAAATGCATTCCATAAAAAAAGCCCTGACGAATTCGCCAGGGCTTTTTTATTTAGATTTAAACCTGAATCAAATCAATACAAAAT
>JBKBUQ010000312.1:0-1071 GCA_046289975.1 Flavobacteriales bacterium
TACCAAACAGTAGAATTCTTAAAAGCTGTTTTTAAGTCGTGGTCGGTGTTCCAGTTGGGATTTTGTCGGGTAACGCTATCCCACGGAATTACAAAGTTCTCGTCTTTAATTACTCCTGTCTCAAGTCCGATAAGCGAATTGAAAATTTTAAAAGTCGAAGCAGGTAAAAAGGTTTGCTCGAACTGGTCTTGGTTGTAAAAAATATACTTGTCGGTTTGCGGGTCGTAAAGCACGAAAGAACCGTCAACATTAAATTGGTCGTAATACTTTTTAAAGTCGTCACGAATTTCTGTCGTCTGCCTTTGCTTACACGCTGTCAGTCCGAAAACTGCTATTGTCAAAAGCAATATTGTCTGTTTGGCTGTCGTCATATTGTTGCTGCTAACGTTTTGGCGCTTGGCGCAGTGGCGGATTTCGGAGCACAAAACTGTCAATAAACCACAAAAGTTGATGCGAGGTAGAATGTTCAATTAACCACTGAACCCGCCATTGAGCCAAACGCCTGTTAGCACCAGTAATTCTTGTCTGTTTATTTTCCACCAGCTATTAATTTAACTAATGAAATAATTGTCCCAATACCCAATTTTGGTTTGATTTTTTTGTTTACAAAGTCGTAAAATTTGCCACTCTCAACACCACTTTTAATCAGATTAAAAATTTCTTTATGATTTTTATAATTTTCAGGTAAGACTTTCTCGAGTGATTCAACAGCGTTTTTAATGTGGTCTCTTAGTTCTAAAAATGCTTCTTCAAGTCTGTCTTGTTTAAGTCCAACTATGAAAGAGTCAGAAATATTGTCATCGTTGTCTATTTGAAAAAACAATACGAAAGGTGTTTTAATATGGTCATCAAGTTCAAATTCCGATTTAATAAAACCAATTGCGTTATCTGTAGGTGTTGGCTTTCTTGTTATTGGCACCAAAAATGAAATTGTCCCACTTTTTGAGTTTCTGTCACGTTGTCGTAACTCGTCTTGGTAAATTTGTTCTTGTCGCCTTTTATAATAGCTGTCTTGTGAATTGATATAAAAAATACTAAGCGTTTTTCCAGAAATTTTGTCTAATGTGTTCC
>JBKBUQ010000313.1:0-985 GCA_046289975.1 Flavobacteriales bacterium
CTGTTCCTAATTTTTTGGCTTCTTTAATTGCATTGGCAGCCCAGTTTCCAGAATCTAAATAAGCAGCTTTACCGTTTTCTTTCATTAGGTTAAAAGGAACCATCGCAAATTGTAAACTTGCACCTCCACCTAAAAATAATACTTCATAGTCATCATTAAGATTCATCAATCTTTTTACGATGGCTCTGGCTTCGTCCATTACTGCGATAAAATCTTTGCTACGGTGAGAAATTTCTAAGATAGAAAGTCCCATTCCGTTAAAGTCTAAAATCGCTTCTGCTGATTTTTGGAAAACTTCTTGAGGGAGAATGCAAGGTCCTGCACTGAAATTATGTTTTTTCATATTTTTATTGAGAATAATTGTAAATTTATTGAAACAAAAAATCCCGCTCATGCAGAATGAAGCGGGATTTTTTTAATTTTTATTCGCCGTGTAAAAATGCTTTTTTACCTAAAAGTTCTGCGTCTGTTTCTACATGGTTGTCATCTGGAACACAACAGTCTACCGGACAAACCGCTGCGCATTGTGGTTCTTCGTGGAAACCTTTACACTCGGTACATTTATCTGGAACAATGTAGTAAACATCATCACTTATAGGTCTTTGAGGCGCATTAGCATCTATTGTTAAACCTGATTTCAAAGTTACGGTTCCTTTTAAACTGGTTCCGTCTGAAGCTTTCCAGTCTACAGCTCCTTCATAAATCGCGTTATTAGGGCATTCTGGTTCGCAAGCTCCACAATTAATACATTCGTCTGTTATTATAATAGCCATTGCTAGGTATTTTTTTTAAATTTGCACAAAATTAGTAAATTTCAGTTGATTTGGAAAAGTTTTGCATGGTAAAACTTATCTTTTTTGAGGTAATTTTTAATAATATGTGCAAAAATAATAGGATTAAATAAATAAAATGAAACAAGATCTCAAAATACAGGGTTTAAGTAAATTAGGACATTATCTTCATCAGTTTTTACAAAAATCAGAAG
>JBKBUQ010000314.1:0-932 GCA_046289975.1 Flavobacteriales bacterium
ACGACTCGTAGCAGACAATCTTGTTGTTGAAGAACAAGAATTAATAAAAACAACTTTTAAGCCTTGGGCAAGTGAGACAGAAATATTTTTGACAACTGACCTTTCTGAAATTCCTAAACCTGAATTTTGGAAGGAGAAGTTAATTAAATATGGACACGACATATTGTTTCGCTATTATGCAGGTGACGAAAGACAACCAGAACAAGTCCCGTATCCTGACTATCAAGGTTACTACATACAAATTGCAGACAGAATTAGCTCAACACAAGAAGGAATTTTTCTAAAGCATTTAAAAGTAGAAAACGGAAAACTGAGTTTGAGTTTTGAAAACAAGGACGAAGAATTGAAAAATGTTTGGAACGACTTAACAATGGTTCTTGCGGACTTTCCAAATGCTAAAATCAATAGCGGAAATTGTGTATTTACAGGAACAAAATGGAAGAAGTATTTAAATGACAAAGAATTACCGACAACAGAATGACGAGAAGCACAGCATATAACAGCACCTACCCAAAAGGCGGGGTTTCGTGTTCCAAAGACAGTCCTGTCAGGCCTCTGTATCCAGTTCCTGTACGTTGGAACCGGGGTTTGCAGGCTCGCTTCCTTCAGTGCATGCCTCACGACAAACCACCTTGCGACTTGCTAATGCTTCAGGGCGTTACCCCCGCACATAAGGGACTTCCACCCTCTGGAATATTTTGATATCTTCGATACCAGATGCCCATGCTGGGCACACACAAAGGCTATACTTAATGCGTGTTTTGGTGCTAAATTGGCAGTAAATGAATTTTAATAAACATTTCGCTATGCCGAAAACAAAGTGCTTTTTAATCACGCACTAAGCATAGCCAGGGCCGGTGCATTTAAATATGGTAAAACCGAAGAACATAGTATTTTGGATAGCAACGGCATTAGCAACGTTATTCTTCGGG
>JBKBUQ010000315.1:0-921 GCA_046289975.1 Flavobacteriales bacterium
GTTCTCCTGAATACCGTGCTTTTATCCTTGGTTTTCATCCTGATCGGTTATGGTAGCTACACTTTGGTCATCGTCCGATCCAACCAAGATCCTATAATTAATGAAAATGCACCAAAAGATGTCGTCAGCTTTGTTTCCTATCTGAAGCGGGAACAATATGGGTATAGACCTCTTCTTCACGGGCAATACTTCACTGCCCAACTTGTATCACAAGAAGAAGGTGCTCCTGTCTATATGAAGGGTAAGGACAAGTATGAGATCGTCGATTACGAACTGAAAAACACCTACGATCCAACCAAAACAACGATCCTGCCTCGAATCTATTCAACTCAGGAAAATCACAAGCGAATCTATCGATCCAAACTTGGACTGAGGGAAGGTCAAGAACCTACTTTTGGAGACAACCTTTATTTCATGTTCAGTCATCAACTTGGCCACATGTATTGGAGATACTTCATGTGGAATTTTTCCGGCAGGGAAAGTGATTTCGGTGATGCACCCTGGATTGGTTTGACGGATGCTTTTGGTGACAAATACCCGGACTACATCAAAGAAAACAAGGGGCATAACAACTACCTGATGTTACCACTGATCTTGGGGTTGGTTGGGATTTTCTTTCAAGCCAAAAAAGACCCGAAGTATTTCTATGTGAACCTCATGCTATTCCTGATGATGGGAGTGGTCTTGGTATTGTATCTCAACTCCCCTCCTGTCGAACCTCGTGAGCGAGATTACATCTATGTGGGTAGCTTCTATGCCTTTGCCATTTGGGCGGGATTGGGTGTCCTAGCGATTGCACATGGAATTGGCAAAGCAACGAAGAATCTTAGTACAGGTGCGATCGTCGCCACTTTGATTACTCTTCCTGTTGCAGGATTAATGGGGGCTCAAAACTGGGATGATCACAATAGAAAAGGCCGT
>JBKBUQ010000316.1:0-743 GCA_046289975.1 Flavobacteriales bacterium
ATGAAATTGATAAGTTAGAAAAAGAGCGGGATGAAGAGCTGGAGAAAGTTCTTGAGGAAGTTTTACCCCAGGCTTTTGCGGTTGTGAAAGAAACAGCCAGACGATTCAAGGAAAATGGAAAGCTGGTGGTTTCAGCTTCAATGCATGACCGAGAGCTAGCGGCCGTAAAGAAAAATGTAGAAATCCAAGGCGAAGAAGCCATCTGGCACAACAAATGGCTTGCAGCAGGAACAGAGGTCGTGTGGGATATGCTCCACTATGATGTGCAACTCATCGGTGGGATGGTTCTCCACACAGGGAAAATCGCCGAAATGGCCACGGGTGAAGGCAAGACTTTGGTTTCAACACTTCCCGCTTTCTTAAATGCACTTGCGGGACGAGGTGTCCACATCGTCACAGTCAATGATTACTTGGCTAAGCGTGACTCCGAATGGAACGCACCACTTTTTGAATTCCATGGCTTGACTGTGGATTGTATTGATAAGTATCAGCCAAATTCCCCTGGAAGAAAAAAAGCCTACGCTTCGGATATCGTGTATGGTACCAATAATGAGTTTGGTTTTGACTACCTGAGAGACAACATGGCCCGTGAAGCTGGGGATTTGGTTCAGGGCAAGCATCATTTTGCGATGGTTGATGAGGTTGACTCCGTATTGATTGATGATGCGAGGACGCCATTGATTATTTCAGGCCCGGTACCTAGAGGAGATGTCCATGAATTCGATGGAATGAAACCGCGAGTT
>JBKBUQ010000317.1:0-727 GCA_046289975.1 Flavobacteriales bacterium
GGTTTTCGTATAAATTTTTATAATCTGGATTTTCAAATTTATCAGACAATTGCTTGAAAAACGCATTATTAAACTGAATCACTTCGCTAAAACTACGATAATTGGTTCCTAAACGAAGCGTTTCTTTGTCTTTATTTGAAAACGGATTGTGCTTTTTATCTTCTTTTGCTAAATCAATAAATTGTTCGGCTTTTCCACCGCGCCAACGGTAAATCGCTTGTTTTGGATCACCCACTAACATTAACGTTCCTTGTTGAACAAAATCGTCTTGACCCGAAAGTGCATTGTCAATTAATGGAATCAAATTTTGCCATTGCATTACCGAAGTATCCTGAAATTCATCGATAAAATAATGACGGTATTTTTCGCCCAAACGCTCATAAATAAAAGGCGCTGGCTGATTTTGAATTTCGTTATGAATAATTTTATTGAAATCGGAAATCGAAACTAAATTTTGTTCTTCCTGAATTTGTTTGAATTCTTGATAAATCGTGTTTAATAACGACAGTGGATTTAAGTTTTGTAGAAAAGCTTCGTACATAGCCACTTTTCCTAGCTTATCGTAAATCGATTTTAATTGTGAAACGATTTCATCAATAATTGATTCAATGACAGCAACATCTTTAGCCGATTTTAAAACCTTAATATCATCAGGAGAAAAATATTTTTTTTGTGTGTCTTTCAGTTGATTTGACTCAATATTATTCAAATGATCATTGAAATACTT
>JBKBUQ010000031.1:0-22998 GCA_046289975.1 Flavobacteriales bacterium
CGCAAGGAAACAGGAAGGTTAATCCCATGCCGCAGCCGCTCAGGCGCCTGGTCGGATGGGGCGCCGCCTATGGCGCCCTTGGCTTCGCCGCCGGTTTCGGTAAGCCCTAATGCTTTTAAGAGTTTGTTTAACTCAATGTATTCGTGCGGTGCTTGTATAGGAAATTCCATCATTGTTATTTTCCACAAAGATACATTGCTTACCGTTCATCACTTCGCATTATTTTTTTTGCCATGCAACAAGATCTGCGAACATTTAAAAATTTCCTGTAACTAATCCTTTACTTCTCCGTCTCACTATCAAAAGGCGCTTTTTAGCGGATGTCGTAACTCTCAAACGGCATTCGGAATAAGGACCAACATTTCTCTTTTTGGTCCGGTTGCGATAGATGAAACGAAACCCCTGCGGCGAAAAACTGCAGCAACACCTTTCCGGGAAAATCCCGGCAGGAAAAATTATGTCCCAACCCAAACAAAAAACACAATACCATGAAAACGCAAATCCTCCTTCTGATTTTTGTAGCTGCACTGTCAAAAGAATCATCTGCTCAACGTCCCACCAACCAGGTAGTAGAGCAAACCATTTACAGCGGCACACCCAATGGAAAATCCAAACCAATGGCTAATCCTGGTCAAAAAGCAGGTGCCTCCGATAAAGTAATGGCCGATCCTAAAAAAACATCGATTGAAAATTCCGATGGAATGAACAGACAAAACCGTGTAGCACAACCCGACAAACAAATGGCCCATCCTAAAGCAATAAGTATTGATGTTGCAGAAGGAAACGAACAACGCGCACCGCATGCCGATGCACAGGAAGCCGACTCAAAAGCCATCGCAATTGAAACATATATGTCACAACCTACCCGTACTGAAACAGTCAATGCCAGCATCGATTTTGTAGTATACCCCAACCCTGCAACCGATCTGCTGATTGTGCAATCAACCAACGATCAGATGTACACCATTCAATTGCTCGACCTGTGTGGAAAAAGCGTACGCAGCAGCAGTCACCAAAGCCGTGGCGGATCAATTTGCATGGATATTAGTGACCTTCCAAGAGGAGTTTATTTTGTAAGCCTTGAAAACACAGAAAACCGTCTTACCAAAAAAGTTCTGCTTACCTGAAAATTGAAATGATTCATCCGGAAGTGTTGCATGCTTGTGTCACTTCCGGATTTTTTATTACCTTTCTTGCAGTCACACTGCATGAAAAGATCGCTGCTTGCCCTGTTTGGTATGCTTCCCCTGTTTGTTCAGGCGGGAGGTTTTCAACTCAATCTTCAAGGACAAAAACAAACAGGTATGGGTCATACCGGCACAGGCTTACTCAGTGATGCCAGCACGGTATTATTCAATCCGGGAGGAATCTCTCTTCTTGATTCGAGTCTTAACATCAATGCAGGACTAAATCTTCTTTTTCCGAGGGTTCGTTATTTGGCTCCCTTTCCCGGGAACTACACAACCGAAACGGTACACAACACCGGAACACCTTTTCATTTTTATGTTGCATCACGACTTGAAGGAAGCAAACGACTCTCTTTCGGATTTGGCATTTACACTCCCTTTGGAAGTAAACAACAATGGGAAGACGATTGGGTTGGGCAATTTCTCATTCGTGAGATCGACCTGAAGACCATTTGTTTTCAGCCCAGCTTTTCGTTGAAGATAAACAATGAGCTTGGAGTTGGGGCAGGATTTATATTGGCAACAGGAACATTTGGTTTGCGTAAAGGCATACCCGCGCAAGACAGTACCGGTGCTTATGGCGAAGCACGGCTTAACGGAAGAGCTTCAGGATTCGGATACAATGCCGGTGTTTTTTACAAAGGCAAAAATGGTTTTTCTGCAGGCATCGATTTTCGTTCATCGATACTCGCAAAAATCATCGATGGCTCCGCAGAATTCAGCGTACCACCTGCTTTGAGTTCTTATTTTGGTACCACAACATTTAACACCTCCATCCGACTTCCATTTACAGCGTCGTTAGGATTAGGCTACGCCAAAGACAAACACCGCGTGGCGCTTGATGTAAATTATGTGGGTTGGAGTTCGTATGATTCCCTCGTAATTGATTTTAAAGACAACAGCGAAAAACTTGCGGATAACCGTTCGCCGCGCAATTATAAAAACAGTTTCATTTTCCGTGCAGGATATGAACATCGCCTAAATGATCAGTTGCAAATTCGTGGCGGCGCCTATTTTGATATGACCCCGGTACAGGACGGTTACCTTACGCCGGAAACACCGGATGTAAATAAAATTGGAATTACTGCAGGAGCAAGTCTTCGTTTGAAAAAAGGATTTGGCATCGACGCCTCATTCCTGTACATCGAAGGCATGAAACGCACCGACACCAATCTTGAAACCGGTTTTGGCGGAACCTATAAATCACGCGCCATTATTCCGGGTATTAGCTTATCCTTTGTTTTCTAACCCCAACCCTATGAAAAAACTGTTACTATTCTCCGGATTTTTATCACTAAATGCATTGGCAATTGCCCAGTGCGGACAGCGGTATCACGACAAGATCTTTCCCGATTCCACCGTATCGAATATTCAGTACGGCTCGAATGTAAACCGATTGAATCAAGCAGAAAACCTTAATCTTGATATTCACTTTCCAAAAGGTGATACCGAAGCCGAACGTCCCCTGATAATCATCGCTCACGGTGGTAATTTCTTAGGAGGAAGCAAAACAGGAAGCGATGTTCTCCCAATGGCAAAAGATCTTGCCCGAATGGGATATGTTGTTTCATCAATTGATTACCGTGTAGGAATGACCAACTTTCCTTTTCCCGGTCCTGATGACGGAGACGCTACTGAATCCGTAATGCGCGCTGTGCACGATGCCCGTGCCTCTGTCCGGTTCTTCAGAAAAAGTTATGAAAACGGAAACCCTTACCGTATTGATACTTCTAAAATCTTCTTTGCAGGTGTTTCTGCAGGCGGTTTTATGGCGCTTCACCTTGCCTACCTTGATCAGATGAGTGAATATCCACCACAGGCCGACACTGTTAACCAATACGGACTAAATGGTGGTCTGGTTGGATTAAGTGGTAATCCGGGTTATTCATCTAAGGTGCATGCTATCATAAACATTGCCGGTGCAATTGGAGATACTGCATGGATCAAAGCTGGTGATGAACCTGTACTTAATTTTCATGGGACAGCCGATGCAACTGTTCCCTATGGCTCCGATACCATTCAATTGCTTGGCGTTTATCCCTTGCTGATGGTACACGGAAGTTATTCGGTAAACGACAAGGTCGATATGCTTGGCATTTTAAATTGCTTCGAGATTTACGAAGGACAAAACCACGTTCCACACGTAAGCAATGCCAGTTATTACGATACCACGCTTAACATTACCAGAAATTTTCTTGCACATTTTGTTTGCGGAGATGCTTTGAATTGTTCTTATGGACCAACCATTACAGCTGTCCATGAAATTGGAACTCCCGGTTTCCTGAGCGGATACCCCAATCCTGCTAACGAGCTTGTTCAACTCAATCTGGAAGGATTTATTGGTACTGTAACCATTACACTTACCGATATGAGCGGAAGAATAATCAGAAGTTTCAATTGCAGCGGAAATCAAAGCACAGTGATGCGTAATGAGCTTCCTGCAGGAATGTACTTTATCCGTGCACAGGCAGGAGAACAGGTTGCTACCACTAAAATTGTTTTTGAATAAAAAGGATTCTTCGCGAAACTCAAAACCTAAATAAAAAAGGCCACTCGAAATGAGTGGCCTTTTCTTTGCCATGATGTATAACTCAGGGAAAGCGAAGCCCCTCGCAATCCTCACAAAATACAGTGGGAAAAGTACTGCCGAAAAAAGCATTGATTGCTAAAATAAACTGATCGGCAATCATGTTTGCTCCCTTTTGGGTGGGATGAAATCCGTCGAGCGAAAAGAATCCGCCACTTACAAATTCGTTGGTATATTTTACACCATTAAAATAAATTCCCTGATTCAGCCGATTGAAATAAGAATTCATATCAACAAAAGCAAAATCGTGTTGTGCTGCTTTTTGTGCAATGACCTCGTTGAACATTGCAGTGGCGGCATCCAGCTTATTTACCTCAGCCGAATCGAGGACATAGCGGTCGTGTATGGGATTGATGAGTAGTCCGTAAAAATAACACTTCATGGAATCCAGCGGAACAGTAAGCGTGATATATTCACCCTGCACCAATTGACGATAACCTCCCGGAGCATTTGCATCAGCAATGACAAACGCGTTTTTTCCCTCTGTAAAAACAATGTGATTGAGTCCGGCTTGTGCATATATGGTAGTGAGCGAATCCGCCTTCTCAAGCGTAAGATCTGCACCATTCCAGGGTATCATTGTATAAAAAGGCATCGTGCGGAAATCAGGAATTCCTGCAATTATCCCTTTTGCATTATTTGCTGTGAGGTACGTAAACAATTCATTGAACCACCCCTCCACAGTAACACGCGGAGCAATGGTCTGACCATAACCTCCATTGCGTGCAAAACGAAAAACATCTTCCATACCTGCCCAAACAATACTAAAGCTTGGTTGATACGCCGCTATAAATCCGGGAACTCCATTGGTGCAGCTGGCACAATACCGCTCCAGAAATTCATTGGAGGGTGAAAACGCAGGATACACCATTTCCGACATCGACAAGAATGGAATACTAAGATCATTTATTCCATTTGCGTTAACCGGGTCAAGAAAATATTGTGCTTGTGCAGGATTGTAAAGAGCCTTTACCGGTCCCATCGAAACAACACCGTTACAATCGGTACGGTCGCCCAATTTGCTTGCCGAAACATACAAGGATTCCCAGGGTTTGGCATTTCGTCCAATTCCATCTCCTTCTGGTATTAAGGCCTGAACAAATGAACCATGACCGGCTGCTTTAAACGAACGCATGACCAGCGCACCAATTGACCGCTCCTGCCCGCTTTTGCTAAGCGCGCCATTCTGATAACCGGAAATATAACTATCACCAATTACCACCGACTTCGACACAGAAGCGCGTCCTTCATCAATATCCGCACGTTCAAGATCCGGTGTACAAGCCTGCATGAAAGTGAAAAAAAGCAAAAAGAGAAAAGCGGAGAATTTCATACTTCGAAAAGTAATTAAAATATTGCTCGTTCAAAAGAAAATTCTATTTTCATTGTTCTAAATGAAGACGCGTCGCCTGCCCCATGCTGTGTTAATGTATCGAGAGGGCATTATCATTGTCGAATTTCAGGACAACAAAGACATCGATATAAAAGAAGCAAGAGAACAAATTGCAGCCTGTCTGCACCTATCAGAGAACATCCCCTCTCCTGTAATCATCATCGATGTACATCCCAATACGATTGTAAGTCCTGCGGCCCGCGAAATCTTTTCAAAGGAAGTCCCCCCGGGAGCCAGGATCTCTGAGGCAATTGTCATTACCAATCTGGCAAAACGACTCATTGCTAACTTTTACTCCCGCTACAACCGTCCCAAAAACCCGATTAAAGTTTTTGCGAATTTCAACGATGCCTGGAAATGGTCGATCGAACAGCGTGACAATTACAAGGCTGAACACCCATGAGTATGGGCTGAACATCCTTCGTTTTTTCGGGTTCATAACTATTCTCTTCTCTTTTTACCATCTCTATTCCTTCTGAATGTATTTTTATTGAAGATTGTCGATACGCTTTTTACATACCGCCGACTGGCATTTGGGCAAGCGATTGCACGGTGCCGACCTTAGAAAGGAACATCTTCTTTTTTTTGAAGATCTGCTTTCCATCATTCGCGAGCGCGAGATTACGCATTTACTGATAGCCGGAGATGTATTCGACCATGCGAATCCTTCCAGCGAAGCCCTGGAGCTTTACTACACCTTCATTCGCAAACTGCTGGATACAGGATGTGCATTGATCGTTACCGGAGGAAACCACGATTCTCCCGGTGTATTGAATGCACCACAATCATTGTTAAAACAACTTCGCGTGAGTGTAATTGGTTGTGCTACCGAAAACCCGGAAGATGAAATTGTTGAGCTTAAAAACGGTTCTAACCAAACAGAAGCGGTATTAGCTGCCGTGCCTTTTTTGCGTGACAGAGATATTCGCCGCTCTTCTGAAGGAGAGAATTACAAAGACCGCATTCAGGCAATTCGTGAAGGAATAAAAGAACACTATTTTCACCTTGCAGAAATTTGCAAAACCAATTATCCGGGAGTGCCTGCTATTGCGTCAGGACATTTATACGCTCAAGGTGCAGAAACCAGCGAGAGTGAACGCGAGATTCAGATCGGTAATCAGGCAGGTGTTGAAGAAAATACCTTCCCTGAGTATTTCGCTTACGTAGCGCTTGGACATATCCATAAAGCTCAAAACGTAGGTAAAAGCGGAAGAATACGTTACTCCGGATCTCCTGTCGCATTAAGTTTTCAGGAGAAGAGTTACAAAAAGAGAGTTGTGTTGATTCATGTTGAAAACCAACAAGTAAACACAGAAGAAATTGAACTCAAAAAACACCGCGACCTGATTGTTTTGGAAGGCAGCATAGAGTCGATCAAAAAGAAATACGCTTCCTACATCAATTCCTTTACACTTCCGGCATTTGTGGAGCTCAATGTAGTTGAATCTGTTTTTGATCCTTTGCTCATTCGCGAAAAAGAATTGCTTAGTAATGAATTGGAGCAAAACAATTCCGTTGAGGTTCTGGTATCTAAAATTCAGTTTTTAAGCGCCGAAAAAAACGAAGCGGATATCTCGTTTACTTCAGAAGATTCGGAAGAACTGCAGCCTCTTGGTATTCTTAGATCAAGAATAAATGAATATCCGGAAGAAGAACAGATAGAACTTGAAAACACCTTGCTTTCACTTGTTGAAGAGCTTCGTGAGAAAGGATTGTTGCCGTGAGAATTCTTTGCATTCGATTCGAAAATCTACACTCGCTGAAGGGTCGTCAGGAAATTGATTTGGGTAAAGCACCTTTCAGTCATTCCGGACTATTTGCTATTACCGGTCCTACCGGCGCCGGAAAATCAACTATTCTGGATGCCGTTTCGCTTGCTCTTTACAACCAAGTTCCGCGGATGCCCAAAATCATCAGTAAAGATTCCGTTTCGAAAGCCAATGCACTGATAACACACGGTGAGCGCAATGCCATGGCGGAAGTGGAATACGAAACCGAATCCGGAATTTTCAGAAGCAAATGGTCAATAGCCTATAACCGCAACAACAACCTCAACGATTATGAAATGGAGGTTGCAGCACTTCCATCAGGTGAAATTCTCAACAACAAGAAAACAGAGGTTCCGCTAATCAATACCCGGAATATTGGATTGAGCTATGATCAATTCAACAAAGCCATTCTTTTATCACAGGGAGAATTTTCCCGCTTTCTAAAGGAGAGTCAGAACGAACAACTGGAACTTCTGGAGCAGCTTTCAGGCACAGCTCATTTTCGACATGTCGGCAGTGCTATCTATGAAAAATTTTCAAAAGGAAAAAAAAGCATTGAAACGCAAGAGGCGGTATTAAGCGGAATTGTGCTTTTGAGCGAAGAACAAATACAGGAGAAAAAAACAAGCATCAGTAAAAGCGAGCTTCTAATTGAAAAACTCCAGCCCGAAACAGAACGCTACCGCCTACTACAGCAGGTTAAACAAAACATCAAAAAGGAAAATGAAATACTGAACCGGAAAAAAAAGCAATTTGAAGATCTGCTTGAAAAAGAAAAAGTATTAGAAAAAGAACGAAAAAGGCTATCCGATCACGAATTAGCATCCCCTTACCGACAGGACATCTTCCGGGTTCAGTCTCTTGAAAATGAACAACGCCTTTTAAAAGAACAATTCGATCAACACAACAAACGACAAGCAGAACTTCAAATAGAAGAACAAGAGTTACTCAGTGATGTCCGATTGCTTTTGCCCGGCATTAGTGCCTTGTCTGCTGCACAATCATCGCTACCCTTGGTGGTAGAAAAATTCGAAGAGATCAGCGACGCCATCAAAAAAACAGAAATCGAAATTCGCGCACTCAACGATCAGATAAAGCCCCGGTATGAATCGCTTTCGTTCAAAGAATTCATAAAGGAAAAACTGAAATCGGGCGCTGAAATTACCGAGGTTCTGAAAAGCCATCTGGATAATTTAAAGCAGCGAAAACTTAGTCTTGAAAAGCATTTTAACCTCAGCGAAAAACAACCGGAACAAAGAAAAGAGCAAATCACTCAATGGTTGATTGCAGTTGAAGGTTGTTTGCTTAGAAAACAATCCATCGATACAGAAAGCCATTCTGTTGAGCAGCTGAAAACCGAATTGGCAAACATCATCAAGGATGTAGAATCCAAAACACCAGAGCTCGCAGGTATAATAGCAGCTGAAGATTTATTATTACGATCTATTAAAAATCTGGAAGAAAAAGAACAAATAGAACGCGATAAAGCCCAACTTGTAGATTTTCGCCATTTACTGATCCAAGGCGAACCTTGTCCGCTATGTGGTTCGGAAATACGTGGTGAACATCAACACGCTCCCAATCCCGAATCCATAAAAAAACAGTTGGAGGAAGAAAAAAACAAAGCCGGACTGCTCAGCCAGAATAAACGAGCACTTGAGTCCGAAATAAACCGACTGCGCGATCAGCATCTGTTTCTTAAAGGAGAACTTGAAAAAAAAGAAACATTCATTTCTCAATCCCGACAAGAACAAATCCGTGTTATAAACAAAATAAAAACAGAAAGTGGATTTTCTGAAAGCAGTGTAACCGGTTTGCTTGAACTGCTAAAAAAAGAAAATGAAACTATTTCGGAATATGCAGAATTGCTAAAAGATGAAAACGGATCAATCGCTCTCCTGCAACTTGCCGAAAAGAAAAAAATACTGACAACACAAGAAAAAGAACTCAACCTTTCCTTGCATAAGCTTACACACGGACTCCCACTAAAAGAGAAAACAAGTACATGGATAAAACAAATTCATGCACTTGAAAAAGAGAAGCCGGAAATTCAAAAGCAGCAGGTAAGAATAGAAAAACAAATTCTTGAGTTGAATACAACGCTATCAGATACAACGACCGATCTGTTGAAACGCTTAAACGATTCTGGTATTGCAACTATTGCCGAATGCAGATTGTATTTGCTACCGGAAAAAGAGGAGCAAGAGCTACGATCACAATTTCAGTTGCTGGAGCGCGAAAAAACAGCCTTGCAATCAGGTATTTCTGAAAGCACTGAACGAATTAAATCACTTGCTTCGAGCGATAATTCAACTATTGATGAAGGCAAGGCACAGGAGCTATTTATTCAGGCTGAAAACCAACTCAATGAAAACAAGGAAATTCGAACCCGCATTCAAACAGAACTCGAAACGGATCAAGTCAACCGTCAACGCTTTTTAAAAGTTCAGTCAGAAATTGAAAAAAACCGAAAGGATCTTCGTAAATGGGAAATTCTCAATCATTTGCTTGGCGATGCAACCGGAAAAAGAATCAGTGCTATTGTGCAGGAAATTACACTTGCGCGCTTGCTTAAGCAAGCCAACATCCGTCTTGCACATCTTTCTCCACGCTACCGCCTGGTAAAATCTGAACTCCGCGGTGGCGAATTACGGGTAGAAGATGCATTTCTTGGCAATTCCCTTCGGGATGTAAGAACCCTCTCCGGAGGAGAAACTTTTTTATTGAGTCTCGCACTGGCATTGGGTTTATCCGATCTGGCTTCGCGTAATGTCCGACTCGAGTCACTGTTTATCGACGAAGGGTTTGGTTCGTTGGATCAGGAAACGCTGGAAACAGCTATCAGCACACTCGAAAAACTTCAGGCCGAAGACAATAAAATAATCGGAATCATTTCACATGTAGAAGCCTTGAAAGAACGTATTTCTGCTCAGGTTCAGGTTAGCCGTTCAGGGAAGGGGACCAGTAGAATTTCAATTGTAGGGTAAGATTATGTTTGTTTAAGCTTCTACTAAAAACTACTGGTTTTCAGCACCTAAACATTGCATGATTTGTTAATGAAAATCAGAACAGATTTTCTTAATTCAAAAGGGTGTATATTTGCACTCTTCACCATAACATCACGCTTTGGCAACCGTTCAATTCTCCCGCCCCGGAAGTGATTTTTTCCAATCCCTCCGTAATTCCGTTCACGCTTATTTCGAAAGCAACAAGATTAGTCAGACCGGCGATTACCGCCTTTACATCAAAACCCTTTTCTTTTGTCTGGGTGGTCTGGCCATTTACATCAGTTTGCTCACCGTAGCAATGCCCTGGTGGGTGGCGCTAATTCTTGCAGGAACATTGGGCTTGTTTCAGGCCTTCATTGGTTTTAACGTCATGCACGATGCCTGCCATGGCAGTTACAGCTCCAAGCATAAGATCAACAATTTTCTGGCCCTCAGCATGAATGTATTGGGTAGCGATGCGTTTATGTGGAAACAAAAACACAACCTTGTTCACCACACCTATACCAATATCGACGGTATCGACGATGATATTCAGAAAGCTCCCCTGATCCGCATGGCTCCGAGTCAACCAAAATTTTGGGCACATCGGTTTCAGTTCATTTACGTCGTTCCGCTTTACGCAGTTAGTAGCTTTTTCTGGATACTTCTCAAAGATTTTCAGGAATATTTCTCTGTAAAAAAGTACGCCGTAAAAGTTGATAAAATGTCGACCATGGAGCATGTCACATTCTGGGTTTCAAAAAGCCTTTACATGTTCTTTTACATTGTTCTGCCGATTCTGGTTTGGGGATGGCTGCCTTGGTTCATTGGGTTTTTAACCATGCACATTACCCTGGGATTAACGCTTTCCCTGGTTTTTCAGTTGGCACATGTTGTTGAGAATGTAGAATTCCACGATGCACGCGATAAAGAACACACCCTCGTTGATACCGAATGGGCCATTCACCAGTTGAAAACCACCTCTGATTTCGCGGTCGACAATAAATTTGTAAGCTGGTTTCTCGGCGGATTGAACTTTCAGGTTGAACACCATTTGTTCCCCCGAATCAGTCATGTTCATTATCCTGCTATACAGAAAATCGTAAAAGAGACCTGCGAAAAATACGGCGTGGAATATCACTCCTACAAAAACACCCGCCTGGCAATGGCTTCGCACTTTCGTCACCTTTACAATCTGGGGCGAAAGTAATATGTACAGCATCGAACTTCTACATACCTCTGGTGGCTATCGCTTTAATTACAAAAGCGGTGATGATGAAAAAATCATAACCTGGGCCGGAACAGATACTGCAATGAATATTCCAGATAAAGGATTGGCATTGCGTATGAAGGAAAGCCTCGAAAAATACCCAATGTATTTCGATGATAACGATAACCTTATCATCCCTTCGCCGCTATACTTTTTAATGTCGGTTGCTAATACCGGTTCTTCATCACTTAGCAGTCAGATCGAAAATCACGCTATTTTCTGGAGTCAAGACTCCTTCTTTCACCGAGCAGAAGATGAGCGTATTCTTGCGGCACAGCAAGGCATTGTTCGGCCTGTAGAACAATACCTGCTCGAAAAAGGATTCCGCACAACCATTTTGCCCAATGCCGATTACAGCAGTTGGGAAGATTTAAGTGATGAAGATCTGCTCCAGGAAGAGGATTGGAAGAAATTGCAAGCATTGTTTGATTCGCTCAGCGAGAAAGTAAAAATAGCGGTCTTGTACCTTGCATTCAATTCTCCGCATGTTGTTGCTGCGATGGCTTGGGTCAACAACGCTTTTCCCAATGAAGAATCGTTTGCTCACTACTCACTTGTAATGGAAGGGATCATCAGTCCCCACACCATGCATCCGGCCGATTTTGAACGCGAAGTCCGGTTAAGAGAGGACATGTTTACCGAGGTTCGCTTCTTTATGGGCTGATAACAAGTCGCTTACAAAAGACCTTGATAGCAAGGAGATTGGAATATTTGATTAAATTTGTTTCCTTGTCAAAACCAAATTTTATGACTCAAAAGACCTATATCGTTCCTCATGACTTTTCTTCGGTAGCAGATACTGCACTAAACCATGCTTCTGCTGTTGCAAAAATTACCGGCGCAGAAATCCATTTGCTACACGTGGTGAGCAAGCCTGCTCAGGTAGACGATACCAAAGGAAAACTCGAATCGCTTGCTGCAGAAACAGCAAAGAAAAACGGGGTTGTTTGCAAAGCACACATCCGAATCGGAAATATTTTTGATGACATCGGAGATTTCGGAAAAGAAATCAATGCCGCGCTTATTTTCATGGGTACGCACGGTGCAAAAGGATGGCAAAAAATCGTTGGATCGGATGCCATGAAAGTAATTACCAACAGCGAAATTCCATTCATCGTTGTTCAGGAAAAAAACATTAAGGATACCGGTTACGACGATATCGTTGTTCCTATGGATCTCGAGCGCGATACCAAGCAAAAACTGACAATCGTTGCTGATATGGCGAAGTATTTCAAATCGAAAGTTCACATTATTGTACCGAAAGAGGACGATGAATACCTCGTACACCAGATGAATTCAAACATTGCCTTTGCGCGTAAATTCCTTAACGACCGCGGAATTGAATTTACCACAACCATAGCTGACGGCTCACTGGAAAAGGAATGTGTTCGTCTTGCAAGCAGTATTGATGCCGACCTTATCGCCATCATGAACCATCAGGGGAATCGCCTTACCGGAGGCTTACTTGCCAACTCTGCAGAACAGCACATCATTACCAATGAAGCTCAAATTCCGGTTGTAATTGTTAATCCGCAAGACACCGGCGTAAGCGGATCTATTCTCTTCAGTTAATTCGTTTTTGATGAATATAAAAACCCCGCTAAATGCGGGGTTTTTTGTTTAAAAATGCTTTCATGATTGGAATACAACGACACTAATCCTTATAGTTAAAGCTTTCGAGTTTCTGAATAATCTCCTGAATGTGTTTCTCTTTTTTCTCTTGGCGCAGCTTGATGGCGGATTTAGTAAAATACTTATGCATGTTCAAAAACTTCACCTGCATTTCATCCCAACCGCGGTCGCTGTTTATTACTCCCTGTTCACGCAATTCCCTTCTGAGTGTGTCTGCAATTTCATGAAAATCGTCGCGACCTAAATAATCCAGGTCGGCATCACAAATAATTTCTTCGAGGTGCGATTGAGGGTTGTGAGGTATAATAGTGGCGCGTATTAGTTTTGCCACTTCTTCCACCTGTTCTTCCGTATAGCCGTATTTGGGTAGAATTTCCTGCGCCATTCGGATTCCGATAGGTTCGTTCTTGGCATATTGCTCTACAAATCCGGCATCGTGATAGGTTGCGGCACTCTTCAAAATGAACATCTGTTCATCGGTAATACCTTCCATCAGAGCGAGACGTTCTGCTGCCTGCACAACATCATAGGTATGGTGAATTCCGTGGTAATACAAATGCGATGGCAGGCCGTCTTTCAATACCTTCATAATATGTCGCTCTGCCTTTCCGTAGTTAATGGAACTGTAGAGATAAAGATCGACATACTTCCAGAACTTTTCATTGGGCTCAAGTCCTAATCCGTCAACCGATAATTCGGGTTTAATGCGATGTACATAGTACATATCGATCTCTCCCTTGTTCTTGGCTGCAACTTTTCCGCGATATGTACACTCAAAATAAGGTTCAACCAATTCGAATGTCGTTCCCGAAATATTCACCATCATCGGATCACAGGTCATCTGCATCCGGTTAGCGGTATTTACCGTATTCCCCCAGATATCGTACGCAAATCGCTTGGTACCGATAACCCCGGCAATAACTTCTCCTGTATTGATTCCGATACGCAGCTCCCAGGGCTCTTCTCCGGTAGTACCGGCGCTCTCCTGTAGTTCTACCATGTACCGCTGAATTTCGAGCGCTGCAAGTACGGTATCGATCGGATTACTCTTACTGCGAATCGGAACACCACCGGCAGCCATATAGGAATCTCCGATGGTTTTTATTTTTTCAAGATTGTATTTCTGAATGATTTCATCGAAACGGATAAAATAAGCATCCAGTCGCGCAACCAGATCAGAAGGCTGAACACGCTCTGCAATCTTGGTAAAACCAACGAAATCGGTGAATAATACGGTGACCTGACGATAACTCCGGGCACTCGCCTTTCCGCGCGATTTTAATTCTTCCGCTGTTTCCTCAGGAAGAATATTTAATAACAGCTTTTCTACTTTGTTCTTTTCTTCTTCCAGTAATTTCTTTTGCTGTTCGATCTTCTCCTTCTGCTCCATTACCTCCCATGTACGATCGCGTACTTCACGGGCCAATTGCAATCGCTGCTTTTTGATATTGATCAACCGTGCACGGTTGAATGCAAATACGCCTCCCACCAAAAACACCAGCAAGAGGGAACGAAACCACCATGTGGCCCAAAATGGCGGTGTAATCGTGATCTTCAATTCCGCCGGGTTTTGCGACCATATACCATCGCTGTTGCAGGCATAAACCTTGAAAGTATAAGAACCATAAGGAATCTTATTGTAATTGGCCAGGCTTGTTGTTCCGGCTTCGATGTATTCATCATCCAGGCCTTCCATAATAAACCGAAAACGATTGCTGGAAGGGTTGGAATAATGCAGTGCCGCAAAACTTATTGTGAGACTGTTTTCTCTATAGGATAAATCAAGTTCTTCCAGATAGGATGCAGACTTTTTAATATGCAGGTTTTCGTAACTGCTCAATGGTTTATTAAACAGCAAAACCTCCGTTATCACCACATCAGGAGGAACAACATTATCTTTAAGATCTGAAGGGTAAAAATTATTCAAGCCTTGTATTCCACCAAAAAACAATTCTCCCGTTTTGCTTTTGTGAAATGCTCCGGTATTAAACTCATTGCTCTGCAATCCGTCTTTCTCCAGATAACGACGCATTTTTCCGGTCATTGGATCCAAGGAAGAAAGGCCATAATTGGTACTCATCCAAAGGTGGCCTTTTTCATCGCCCAGAACAGCATATACCGCGTTATTCGACAACCCGTCCTTTTCCGTATACGTGCGAATCAGTTTTTCCTGCTTCGGATCAAAATGAAGTAATCCACTGCCATAACTACCCAACCAAAACGTTCCCTTTTCATCTTCCCAAATGCTGGTCAGCAAAAGATCTTCTTCGCCTCCCTTAGGAGAAAGTTGCTTTTTTAAATTCCGGAAACGCAATTGTCCCGTTTCATTTTTCTCAATCAAAGACAATCCCTCTCCATCGGTGCTCACCCATGTTTTTCCTTCGTTATCGATATAAACAAAACGAACAGAATTGGAGGGAAGCGAAGTTTCGTCGTTCGGGTTATTGGTATAAAACTTATAACTGCCGGAACTTAAATTAATGCAGGATAAACCTTCCTTGGTTCCTACCCATAAACATTTGTTGCGGGTGTCCTCGGTTATGGAATACACCCTGTTATCGGCGAAACCATTTCCCAGGGGACGAAACTGAACCGGAACAAAAACAGCAAGGCGAAGATTATCGGATAGTTCAAGTCTGTACAAACCGTCTACCGCACCCACCCATACCCGTAAATGAGCATCTACATACAAGGAGAGAACGGAATTATTCCCAATCGCATTCGGATTGTTTGCTTTTCTGTCATAACGAAAAACAAGGTTGTTTCTCCGGTCAACGCGGTTCAATCCTTTTCGTGTACCCACCCAGAGTATTCCTTGATGGTCTTCATAAATACTCCAGACAGTGCGGTCATTTATCGTATTGATATCATCAGGAGAATGATTAATTTGCCCGAATACCTGTTTAAGAGGATCAAACCTGCTCAGACCTTCGTTTGTGCCTATCCAGATTGATCCGCTGCGGTCTTCGTATACCGATTGCACCAGATTATCCGCAAGTGATCCATCGTCTGAATCTTCGTGTTTGTGATTGATAAAATATCCGGGACGGTCAAGATCCATAATATCAATTCCGCTGCCTGTTGTTCCAACAATCATCAATTGATCACGGGTAATGTGCAAACAACGTACGGAATTATTGGAAAGCGAATGCGGCGACGAAAAATCATTGATGAATCGCTTACACACAAATTCATCTCCGGATGGTGTCATGGAAACCAAACCGGAATTTGTTCCCACCCAAATAGTTCCCTTTTTATCTTCGGTAATACACCAGATCACGTCGTCGATAAGCGGGTTCACATACCTGTCGAAGCGTTCGTGGGTCTTGTTGTACGTCAACAAACCCTGACCGGAAGATCCGGCAAACACCCTTCCCTTACTGTCAGAAAAAACACATTGAACATTACGCGCTTCTACACCTTTAAAAACATAGGTAATTACCCGTTCTTTTTCTTTATTTAATTTATTTACGCCGTTACCCATGGTAGAAAACCATATGTTTCCTTCAGAGTCTTCAGTTATATCAGTTACTGTGCGGTTTTGCGGACCTAAATCGTATCGTTTGAACGTGTTTGTCCGCGGATCAAATCGGTTCACTCCTCCGCCGTTTGTAGCGAGCCAGATATAACCCTCTTTGTCCTCGTACAAAGCGTGAATAAAATTATTGCTTAGGCTCTGCTGGTCTGTAGGATCCTTTTTGTAAATAACGATCCGAGCGCCATCATACTTGTTCAACCCATCCTGTGTGGCAATCCAGATAAAGCCCTGACGGTCCTGAATTAAATCATTGACAAGACTCTGCGAAAGTCCGTCGTTGATGTCCATGTTATCAAACCGAACAGCTTTATTCTGTGCCCGCAGGGAAAGAAATGATACCGATAACAGTAAAAGCGTAAACAGTCGGAACATGGGACGAAGATCTGACCAAAAATAAGAATTAATAGACCTTAATGAACACGCCGCAAAAAGAGAGCGTCCGGCCTGTGTCAGACACGCACACCAATTACGAGGATGTCGTCGACCTGCTCATAATTGCCCCGCCATTTCTCAATGCTGTCGTGAAGTAATTTCCGTTGGACATCCATTGTTTTATCCTTCATCCCAATCAAAAGATCGCGGAACTGACGATACATGAATTTTTTACCCTGCATTCCGCCAAACTGATCTGCAAATCCATCTGAGAATACGTAGATCGCATCTCCCTTTTTCAATTGCATTTTGTGATTGGTATACTTACGCGCACCGGGCTCAAACGCACCGATGGCAATTTTATCTGCTTTAACCTGTAACAACTCCCCATCGCGCACAATGTACAAGGGGTTATTTGCTCCGGCATATTCCAACTCCAGTGTGTCGGTGTGCAAGGAGCAAAACGCAAGATCCATTCCATCACGAACGGAATTGTTTTCCTTGTTTTTATTTAACGCTTCTGAAGAGAGTTTATTTAAATCATCAAGTATTCGCGCCGGTTCTGTATGCCCGTGTTCTTTTACGGCCTGATTCAAGGCGTTCGATCCAACAAGACTCATAAATGCACCGGGCACGCCGTGACCTGTACAATCCACTGCTGCGAACAACACCCTGTTCTCCCTTTTGTAAAACCAGTAAAAATCGCCAGATACAATGTCCTTCGGTTTAAACAATACAAACGAGTCCGGAAGCAACTGACGAACCATCATATCGGGAGGCAAAATAGACTCCTGCAGACGTTTTGCATAGCGAATACTATCGGTAACATCTTTATAGAGTTCTTCCAGTTTCTGGCGTTGCTTTTCAATTTCCTCTTTTTGGCGAACGACTTCTTCTGTTCGTTCGATTACTTTTTGTTCAAGTATTCGTTCATTCTCCGCAAGATCATCACGCATTTTTAACAGGGCGTGGCCTAGTACGTCTTGATCACTTAGCGGACGATACTGGTAGTTAAAATTACCAATACCCACCTGTCGCGAGAAATCCGTTGTGCGGCGAAAACCATCGATCAGATTATTCATCGCAATTGTCATCTCCCCAATTTCATCATCGCGTGGCGAAACCTGTTCTTCCGGAATGATTCCTTTACCCAACATTTGCAAACTGCTCTTCAATCGGGCAACAGGACGTACAATAGAGCGAGAGGTAAATGTTGCGATAAGAATTGAGCCCACAACCAGCCCCACACCTGAAATGAGAAGAAGATAGATCAGAAATTTATAAGAACCCATTGTTGCATTACTCGAAACCACCTGTGCATCCCTTGTGTTCTTCAAACGCATTTCCTGCATGCGTTTAAGCCGGTTCAGGGACATCATGATCATTTTCACTTCCCTATCCACATCACCATCCGTTTCAACCAGAAAACGCGCCATCAGGGCTCGTTCAGCATCTGAATAGTCTTCGAAGGTTACGAGTAGTTCCTGTATTTGGGTATATAAACCTGTAAGCTGCTCAATGTTGTTAAATACAGAATCGATTATTGTAACTTCCTCTAGAGGCCAGTAATTGGTAAACTCCTTAATTTGCCCTTTTACCCTTGGCAGTTCCTTGTTCATTAAGGTAATGAGACGAAGTTTATCCGGATTATCATCCCGAGACTGTTCGGTTGCCCACTTGGTAATAAGTGCTTTTGATTCCTGAATCAGATTGCTAAGTTCAATAACCAAGTTCACCGAAGGTGTTTCGATTCTGGTGATTTGTTCGTTCAGTTTTTTCGACTCTTCGAAAATAGAAAGACCGGAAAATACATTCTGAACAGTAACAGAAAAGATAACTGTGATAAAGAAAATAACGACTCCGAAACCTAATCCGATTCGTCGTCCGATATTAAACCTGAACTTCATAACGGGGTGTCTGGTTTTTGGTTATTTGTCCTCACCCTCCTGAAGTTTCTTTTTCAGGTCTTCCCAATACTTAAATTTATCCGGTTCATTCAACTGATAGTGAATGCCGCTCAACCCTTCTGCGATTTCAAGCGGATTAATATCCTTGCAGTTTTGAAGCTCCCATGCCTTGTACATGTGTGGCTTCGATTTCTGGAAGAGCTCAACACAAATCTCCTGCGATTTAATGATTTCTTCCAACGGTGTTGTAGGATCAAGATTGAGCAGGATCTCAACACCTTTATTGTAATACAATATTCCAATCTGGTAATGTGCCAGACAGTTGTTGCTGTCAAGTTCAATTACTTTCTGATATACTTCTATCGCCTTATTGAAATACACATCGGCACCCTTTTCCATTCTGTTGAATTTCTTCACCAGGATAGTTGCAAACGCGTTATAGTATTCTACATCCGACTTCATGAAATCTGTTGCCGGAGCAAAACGCTTCATCTGGCGCTTGTATTCCAGATAGAATTTTTCTGATTCCATGTAGTTGGTGGTGTCCATCAAACGAACAGCATCATTGAAATAAGAAATTACAAGGCTGCGAATAGAACCATTATTGCGCTGAGTAAAGTCACCGGCCTTATCGAGTTCGTTTGATTTGTAGAACGACTCAATTGCAATTGAGCGGGCGGTTGAGTTCCTATTTTCTTTTTGTGCGATTTTGTAAATGTCTTTATAAATGAAACCGCGTAAATGCCATGTAAAAGGATCTGTTGCCTCACCTGCAGCAACAGAAGCACTATCGATAATTCGTGCGGCTTTATCCCACTCATTACCCTGATAGGCCTGAAGAGCGCGCTCAGCAACAGGACCCTGCGCAAAAGCAGTGGATCCTGAGATCAGCATAAATAGCGCTATGTAAATTATCCTCTTCATATTATTCAACTCTTGCGGCCAGATTTTCAAGTTTTGACCCAATTATCAGCTTACTTTTTGATGCGTTTGATTTACTTAATTCGTAGGATTGTTTATTGTCTTTGATCACGAAGCTGATAACTGCTCCCTCTTTCAGTTTGCCTTCTTTTTCCGATACAATCAGGGTGCTGCTTGATTTAAATTTCTTTGCAAGGTCAGCTACTTTATCGCTTACCTCCGGGGCAACCACAAGTATATGACAGGGCGTAATACTGCTATAGCTTTGAAAACTGCGAATCTTAATTGCCTGACTTCCCACGGAGCGATTAGAGTATTTATTGGTTAATTCATCATACAGCGGTGATTCGCCGTAGACTCCAATAATAAAGTCTCCTTTCTTAAACTCCTTAGGCCAATCCACGAGCGTAGCAAATTGATACACGAATAATGCTTTTACAGTTTTATGGGTGTCCTTTGGATCGCCGGACAGCATATCCATAGCAAGTGTCGGAAAGACCAATAATGCTATTAGGAACCACCTCTTCATGCTTCTACTTCTGGATGTAGGAATTTGTTTTGCAATATAACATTAATTCTGTGCTGTTCATCACAATTAATGCTCTAAAAACCGTGCCAGAGGAGGCGTTGCCTAGTAATTCTGCTTAAGCATGGGTTTTGGAAGGGCGTCATTACCCTTATTTTTGGATCGTTCGCGACGGTTTTTTCGCTCGATTTTACGCTGACTTTGCCTGAATTCGGGATCGTGGCGCTCTTTACGTTCCTTTTTAACCCTTTTTCGCTCCTCCTTCGACCTGAAAAGTTTCAGTTTCTTTTTTCCGTAGCCTTCACCGGCTTTTGCCTTTTTACGTTTACCCTTACCTAAAAAGGGATCCGACTTTTCCACGCTTTTCTTCCGGGTTGAGGTTTTTGTGCTGAAAGCATCTTTCCCCCCTCCCGAAGAAGGTTTCTTACCTCTGGCCACAAACGAATCCTCCGTTACCACCCTGGGTTTACGTCCCTGTGATTTGAAACTGTCATCGCCTGAGCCGCCTGAAGGTTTTCTTCCCCTGGATTTAAAACTATCGTCGCCGGAACCACCGCTTGCCTTTCGCCTTCTTCCAGAAAACGAATCGCTTTCTTTACTTTTCCTTTTGGGTCGTGAAGAGGACACAAAATGATCCGCCGGTTTTGCATTGTCTTTTTTACGACTGCGGACTACAAAAGCGTCTTTATCGCGGGTAGAGCGCTTTTTATTGGGTTTTGCAGTAAAAGTTGAGCGGGTTTTCTGTTGCTTTTTCTTTGAACGCGAAGAATTATAGGTTTCTTTTCCATCTGATACTTTCGATCGTTTGCCGGCCTGCGCATACAATTGACCAGACAAAGAAAGGACCAGGAAGAAAATAAATAAACCTCTGATTAAATCCATTTTCAATAATAAGCCTTCAGTGTACGAAATAAGCCTTCCACAAGTTCCGCCATTTTTTCGTAATCGAGGGTATCCCAGGTGTCTGTTCGCTTGTGGTAATTCTTATTCCGCATAAAAGCAGAGTCTGTTAGCATAATGGCCTTAAATCCAAATAACCAGTAATTCAGATGATCGGAAAAATCAACCCCTTCTACCCTTGGGGGCGCAATTAGCATTTCACAAGGGAGGGTTGAATATTTGTTTATTCCCTTCTTAAAAACCGAACCAAGATCCTTCATTCCCTTTTTCCCGACAACCGCAATAAAATTACCTCTGTTGGGATACCATAACTTCATGATATTGGCCGGGTATTGCTGAGAGCCTTTTTCGTCCGAATAAAAACCGATCATTTCAAGACAAATCATCGCCTCAACATTTACTTTACGATCAGCAAGGTCCTTGGCGTGCACATAACTTCCCATATTAACCGTTCTGAAATGAGGGGGTTCTTCAAGGGTATAAAAAACCATTTCAATACAATGCTTCAAGTGGGGTTTTTCAATGTTCAGTCTTCTGCTCAACTCCAATAATCCGGCAACACCGCTGGCATTATCATCCGCTCCCGGCAGGTTCATGCACACATCATAATGCGCACCAATTACAAGCCGCGGCAAAGTGGTATCACCATAAAACGCAATGATATTGTGTACACGAAGCGATTCAACGCGGTACTCTTGTTTCCTCCAGCACTGTCCTATTGAATCAAGCGAGCAACGGATATAAGCCGATGCTTCATCAAGGCCGGATTGAAAATTTACACTACGTGGTTTTTTTGTGTGACTAAGCTGATAAACGTGTTGTTTCAACTTTACCGGTACATCTATTCCATAGCCACAGGAACTAATGAAAATTCCAAAAGCAAAAAGAAACGCCCTAAAGGATTTTCCTTTCAAAAAATCAAGCTTTTTTTTCAGGCCCACCAGCGGTATTGGCGGTAAGCGTTTGAATATCTCTATCAAACAAATACATGCCACCTTTGTCATTTCCAATCATGCGTAATTTATCCATGATCGTACGGGCAAGCGCTTCTTCTTCGATTTGTTCAGAAACATACCACTGCATAAAATTGTGTGTTGAGTAATCTTTCTCCTTCAGACATACATCAACTACTTTGTTGATCTCAGCTGAAACAAGGATTTCATGCTGCAACAATTTTTCAAAAACAAAATGAAGATCCTTGAACGTTTTCGGTGGTTGCGAAAGCGCAGGAATAATTGCGTGTCCACCTCGTTCATTTACATATTTTACCAGCTTTAACATGTGCATGCGTTCCTCATCGGAATGCGCATAAAGAAACTCAGCAACACCCGGCAAGCCGTTACACTCAGCCCAAGAAGCCATTGCAAGGTAAAATTGAGAGGATTCAGCTTCAATTTCTATTTGTGCGTTAAGCGCAGTTTCAACTTTCTTGGGTAGCATATTTTAAAAATTTTTTCAAAAATACGTCTTTTCCTGTCCAACGCGAAAGAAAAAACCCCGGAAATGAAATCCCGGGGCTCTCCAAAGCAAGCAGTAATCTCCTTTATTGTTTCACAGTAAGCGAAAACACTTTTTTGTATTCCTTTCCATAGATATCGTATGCCTTGAACTGCACAATATAAATTCCATCAGCCACCATCTTGCCGGACCGGTCACTACCATCCCATGCGAAGTTGGTATCTGTTGTTTCAAAATAGATGGTGTTTCCTGAGCGGTCTGAAACAACCAAATAGATCGAAGCAATGTTTTTGCACTCCTGACAAGTAAAGACATCATTATATCCGTCATTATTCGGACTAATTACATTAGGGAGATTAAGAACAGATCCTTCTTTAACCTGAATCGTAACCTGGTCGGTAGAGCTGTTTCCTTTAGCGTCTTTTACTACAAGCGTAACCTGATAATTACCCGGCTCTTCAAACTTATGTACCGGCGAAACTTCTTTCGATGTTTTTCCATCGCCAAAATTCCATTCATACTGTTGTGCGGCATATACACTTTTGAAATCC
>JBKBUQ010000318.1:0-680 GCA_046289975.1 Flavobacteriales bacterium
GTTTTCTTTGGTGATGATTACTACTTCAGCATCTTCTAAAACTTCGATGAATAGATTACCAGGTTTTCCAGAAATGTAACTGTACATGTCGCCAATCCACCAACCTTCACAAGCAAAATGTAAAACGTGTTCGATAATGTTATCATTAATATTGAAACTTCTCAAAATACCAGAATTCACAAAATATGTACACGTTGCTATTTCACCAGCACTTAATAAAATGCTTTTGGCTTTGAATTGTTTGGTTTCGGTTTTAGATAAAAACAACTTTTGCTCTTCTTGAGTTAGAGCAACATGTTTGGCGATATTTTCTAAAATGGATTGCATTACTCCAAAAATACAATTTAATTTTGGTATTCCAGAAAAGAAAAAAACCGATGCATTACACATCGGTTTCTATATTAATGAAAATGATCTTCTTCGATTTCGAATTCGGCATCTTTTTCCCAAATTTCCATTTCACAAGGTTTGCAATTGAATTTTAGTTTGTATTCCAATTCACCTTGTTTTAAAACTAAAGGTTCTTTTAGCTTTTTATCCATGTTTTCACGATGGTATTTTGGACAACGTTCTAATTCGTATTTGATGCAATATTTGGTGGTCATTACACGAGATTTTCCTGGATCCCATTGCAATTCAAACGCTTTTTCGATTTCGGTTACACCATGACGTTCGTAGAA
>JBKBUQ010000319.1:0-667 GCA_046289975.1 Flavobacteriales bacterium
AAAGATCATCGCCTTGGTGAGCCGTTACCTCACCAACTAGCTAATCTTGCGCGTGCCCATCTCTATCCGCCGGAGCTTTCAATATTAAACGATGCCGTTCAATATATTATGGAGTATTAATCTTCCTTTCGAAAGGCTATCCCCCAGATAAAGGCAGGTTGCACACGTGTTCCGCACCCGTACGCCGCTCTCTCATTTCCAAAGAAACAATACCGCTCGGCTTGCATGTGTTAGGCCTCCCGCTAGCGTTCATCCTGAGCCAGGATCAAACTCTCCATTGTATGTTTGTCTGACTCACTCAAAGTTGACTTCGCTTTGGTTTATTTTTTTTACTTGGTTGTTATATTGTATTTCAAAGATCTCTTTTTCTTTCGCTCCTCAGAAAACTTTTCTGTCATCTTGCGTTTCTGATTCGCGAGTGCAAAAGTATTAATTATTTTTTAATCAACAAAACTTTTTTTGATATTTTTTTTCAAGACCCTCAGTCGCACTATTTATTATGTTAGCTTAACTTAACGTATCTCTCTCAAAAAAACTTTACTCTTCTGCGCTCCCTCATTTAAGGGACTGCAAAGATAATGCTTTTTTCCAAACTTCCAAATATTTTCTTAAATATTTTATTTCTTTCTTCATAAGAATAATGATAATTTTTGGATAATAAAAGTAG
>JBKBUQ010000320.1:0-661 GCA_046289975.1 Flavobacteriales bacterium
AGCCCAAAACCGGGAGCGATTCTTGGAGGAACTATTTGGTTTACTGAGGATACCTTCCATCAGCAGCCAAAGCGAGCACAAAAGCGACATGTACCGAGCTGCCGAATACTGGAAACAGGCCCTGCTGGCCGCAGGCGCCGACAAGGCTGAGATTTACGAAACACCCGGGAACCCGGTAACCTACGGCGAAAAAATTATCGACCCGGCCAAACCCACCGTCCTGGTATATGCCCACATGGATGTGATGCCTGTAGACCCGCTGGATTTATGGAAATCGAACCCGTTTGAGCCCGAAATAAGAGACGGAAAGATATATGCCCGCGGAGCCGATGACGACAAAGGCCAGGGCTTTATGCATGCCAAAGCCTTTGAATATCTAGTAAAAACAAATCAGCTAACCTGCAACGTTAAATTCATGATTGAAGGCGAAGAGGAAGTGGGATCGCCCAACCTAGAAGCCTTCTGCCGCGAGCACAAGGAGATGCTCAAGGCCGATGTCATCCTGGTATCCGACACGGGCATGATAGCGCCCGATATTCCGTCCATCACCGTAGGTCTGCGGGGACTGGCGTATCTTGAAGTAGAGGTTACAGGTCCCAACCGCGATCTTCATTCAGGGCTCTTTGGCGGAGCAGTGGCCAATCCCATCAACATTCTTTCG
>JBKBUQ010000321.1:0-615 GCA_046289975.1 Flavobacteriales bacterium
CATTAACATACAGAAAGACTGATCCGCTCCTCGTCCTACCCTACCTCGCAATTGATGCAATTGAGACAAGCCAAATCGTTCTGCGCTTTCGATCACCATCACGCTTGCATTGGGAACATTAACTCCCACTTCAATTACGGTTGTAGCAACCATGATGTGCGTTTTCCCATCTGCAAATCGTTGCATTTCTATTTCCTTCGCTGCCGGATTCATTTTACCGTGTACCACACTGATCTGGTAATCGGGTAAAGGAAAGCGACGTGATAAACTTTCGTATCCATCCATTAAATCTTTGAAATCAAGTTTTTCGGATTCTTCAATTAATGGATAAACAACATAAACTTGCCTACCTTTTTTTATTTCTTCTTTCATAAATCCGAGCACACGTGCTCTGCTATTTTCAAAAAAATGTAGTGTTTTAATAGGTTTTCTGCCCGGAGGGAGCTCATCTATTACCGATACGTCTAAATCGCCATAAAAAGTCATTGCAAGCGTACGGGGGATAGGTGTGGCTGTCAGTACAAGAATATGTGGGGGAGGAGAGTTTTTTTTCCATAATTTAGCACGTTGTTGTACTCCAAAACGATGTTGTTCATCAATAATAGCTATACCTAA
>JBKBUQ010000322.1:0-591 GCA_046289975.1 Flavobacteriales bacterium
TGAAAAATCCAAAGCACGAAGTAAACATTGGTTTGGTTGGAAAATATGTGGAATTGCAAGATTCTTACAAATCAATTTTAGAGGCGTTTATTAATGCTGGAGCGGCAAACGAGACAAAAGTAAATGTCATTTCGATTCATTCTGAGTATTTAGATGCCAATTCGGCAGAAAATCAGTTGAAAGATTTAGATGGTATACTTGTTGCACCTGGTTTTGGCGGTCGTGGAATTGAAGGTAAAATTGACACCGTTCGTTATGCAAGAGAAAATAATATTCCATTTTTCGGAATTTGTTTAGGAATGCAAATGGCGGTAATTGAATATTCGCGTAACGTTTTAGGTTACGCTGATGCCAATTCAACCGAAATGAACGAAAATACAGCCCATCCGGTAATTAATTTAATGGAAGAGCAAAAAAATATTGAAAACAAAGGAGGAACGATGCGTTTGGGCGCATGGAAATGCAGCATAAAAGAAAACACGTTGGCACAAAAAATCTATGGTAAAACCGAGATTATGGAACGCCACCGTCACCGTTACGAGTTCAATGGTGCGTATTTAAACGAATTAGAAAAAGCAGGATTAGTAGCTT
>JBKBUQ010000323.1:0-582 GCA_046289975.1 Flavobacteriales bacterium
AACACGCATTTGGTCAATATTTGCTGGTTATCCAATTGCGACACAAGGCACAGCAGCGATAATTAGCCTAATTTTTACGGTTTCAGGTATTTTAATTTTAAATCGTGAATTAAAGAAAACCAGCCCATAACAGGCGTTTGGCTCAATGGCGGGTTCAGTGGTTAATTGAGCATTCTACCTCGCATCAACTTTTGTGGTGTATTGACAGTTTTGTGCTCCGAAATCCGCCACTGCGCCAAGCGCCAAAACGTTGGCAGCAATGGTAACGGACGACACTACCAAGACCAAACGGACAGAAAAAACGAGCAGACAATGACACAAGACAAAGATTTAATTTTTGCCCAACACACATTTTTTTGTTTTTCTGCCACCGCACAAGTGGCACATTTGGTTTTGCCCGACACACAACGCCAACGCTTCGCAAAACCAAAAGAGCCACTTTTTTCCAACGCTTTGAATACAGCGTTTCAGAATTTTACTAACTTTGCCACCAAATGAAGTTTTTTGCATACATATTCAGCATTTACATTTTGGCATTATCAGTAATGCCTTGTAGTGATGCGTCTAATGATTGCAGAAGTA
>JBKBUQ010000325.1:0-576 GCA_046289975.1 Flavobacteriales bacterium
TACCAATTCCGTCAGCCCGGCGGAGGCGGCACCGATTCGGGCGCCATCCAGCGCGCGCTGGCGGGGATTCCCGCCGTTTCCGTCTCCGTCCCACACCGCTACACCCATTCCCCGCTCAGCCTCTCGCGCGTGGACGATTGGAAACATACCCTTGCCCTGCTCCACGCGGCGTTGAAGAAAATCACCCCCGCCCTGCTCGCCGCCCGTTAACCAATTACCAATTACCAATTACCAATTACCAATCACCGCCTTGCCACCCTCATGAACGGACTCATCGCCCTCGCCGGCTCCGGCGAATACCTCCCCGTCATGGAAGACGTTGACCGTCATCTCCTTGCCAGCCTTTCCCTCAACGGACGCAAACCGCGCGTCGTCTGTCTGCCTACTGCGGCGGGACGGGAGGGCGACGCCAGCGTCAACCGCTGGTCGGAGATGGGGATTGCCCACTTTGAAAAACTCGGCGCGGATGTGAAAGCGCTTCGCATCCTGGACCGTGAGTCGGCGGACGACCCTCAATGGGAGTCCACGCTCGAAACCGCCGACCTCATCTACTTCTCCGGCGGCGACCCGGGCTAC
>JBKBUQ010000326.1:0-553 GCA_046289975.1 Flavobacteriales bacterium
AAGCCACCAATTCTATCCAATTAAGAAGCAGTACAACTCATTTCGGATTGGGAAACAGGCAGCATTGAATAATCCATTTTTTTCAAACATATAGCTCAGAGGCCTAGAAACGAAAAAAGCCAGCATATCTGCTGGCTTTGGATAATGTGGCGGCGGCCTACTCTCCCGGGTGCGACCCCAGTACCATCGGCGCTGCAGGGCTTAACTTCTCTGTTCGGGATGGGAAGAGGTGGGACCCCTGCGCTAGGCCGCCTAAATCTTGCAAGACTTTTAGAGTCAAGAATCAAGAGATTAGACTTTTCAGTCTGATCTTGGGTCTTGCTTCTAGTGTCTTGTATCTATATCTTATGTTCTGATCCTTCGCTTCGGTCTTCCGACTTCGGTCTCCGGTCTCCCGATAGCTATCGGGATCAACACATATCGGTAGAAACTGTAACAAAGGGTAGCGTAAGCTTTTGGGCAATTAGTACTGCTCAGCTATGCCATCACTGACTTTACACCTGCAGCCTATCAACCTCATCGTCTCTGAGGGCCCTATTTGGAAGTCTCATCT
>JBKBUQ010000327.1:0-552 GCA_046289975.1 Flavobacteriales bacterium
CTTATCCACTTCTTTGCCTTTGGCTTTTAAACCTGCAACCTGTATTTGCGCCATAGTCTTGGCAGCCTGCTCTCCACCCATAACCGCAATTTTTGCAGAGGGCCAAGCATAAATAAAGCGAGGATCATAGGCTTTACCGCACATGGCATAATTTCCTGCACCATAACTATTACCAACAATGATGGTAATTTTTGGAACAACTGAATTGGCAACAGCATTCACCAGTTTAGCACCGTCTTTAATAATGCCACTGTGTTCGCTTCTGCTTCCTACCATAAAACCGGTTACATCCTGTAAAAAAACAAGGGGGATTTTTTTCTGGTTACAGTTCATGATAAACCTTGCGGCTTTATCGGCACTATCATTATAAATAACACCGCCAATCTGCATTTCACCTTTTTTATTTTTACAGATCAAACGTTGGTTTGCTACAATACCAACGGCCCATCCTTCAATACGGGCGTATCCGCAGAGAATGGTTTTGCCATAATCCTGTTTGTATTGTTCAAATTCACTGTTGTCTGTAATACGCTCGATAATCTCAAGCATATC
>JBKBUQ010000032.1:0-22922 GCA_046289975.1 Flavobacteriales bacterium
ATAATTGTTCTTGCGTATATCCTGAATGTTGGCAGACTTGCAAAACCCTGCTATGTTTTTGTATTCTGTTTCAAATTCTTTACTTCTCCATTTGTGGTAAGTGTCGGAAATTTTGGCAATGTCTTCATCCAATAATTCTTTTTGCTTACGGCTTATCATTGTTCCTAATTCTCTGGCATCAATAAAAAGTACTTCATTGGTGCGGTTTCTGAATTTGGTGGTTTCGGTTTTGTTGCGAGCTAAAAACCACAAGCAAGCGGGAATTTGAGTGTTGTAAAACAACTGTGAAGGCAAAGAAACCATACAGTCCACTAAGTCGGCTTCAATCATAGCTTTTCTGATTTCGCCTTCGGTGGCAATTTCAGAACTCATACTGCCGTTTGCTAAAACAATTCCTGCCGTTCCGTAAGGTGCAAGTTTGCTCACAAATAACTGTAACCAAGCATAGTTGGCGTTTCCTGTTGGCGGTACGCCATATTTCCATTTGTGTGTTTCGGCTTTGTTGATGTTGTAATCGCTCACGTTAAAAGGCGGATTGGCAATGACATAATCCACTTTCAATTCCGGGAATTTGTCATTCATCAAAGTATCGCCCAATTCAATTTTGGCATCAATCCCACGAATGGCAAGGTTCATTTTTGCCAATTTGTAAGTAGTCGGGTTGCTCTCTTGTCCGAAAATTGAAATCTTGCCTTTACGGTGTTCGTGCATTTCAATAAAGCGTTCGCTTTGCACAAACATTCCACCGCTGCCACAACAACCGTCATATACTCGTTTTTCAGGTTCAGGGGCAAGCATATCCACCAAGATTTTCACAATGCTTTGCGGTGTATAAAACTGTCCGCCTTTTTTGCCTTCGGCATCAGCAAACTGTCCCAAAAAATACTCAAACACAAAGCCCAAAACGTCTTTGCCTTTTCCGTTTCCGCCTTTGCTCAAAGTGATTGAGCCAATTAGGTCAATGAGTTCTCCAAGTCTTTGTTTGTCAAGTGCTGGTCTTGCATAGTCTTTTGGTAAAACGCCTTTCAAAGAAGCATTGTCTCTTTCAATGCTGTCCATTGCTTCGTCAATGTCTTTGCCGATTGTCGGCAGTTTGGCTCTGCCTTGCAGCCATTTCCAACGAGCTTGCGGTGGCACATAAAAAACTCTTTCGGCTGTGTATTCGTCCTTGTCTTCTGGGTCGGCTCCTGTTTCGTGTTTGGTTGCTTCTAATTTTTGATACAATTCATCAAAAGCATCAGAAATATATTTTAAGAATATCAAGCCCAAGACGACGTGTTTGTATTCAGCCGCATCCATATTGTTGCGTAGTTTGTCGGCTGCTTGCCAAAGGGTTTTTTCTAATTCTAAATTTTCGCTCATTTGTTGTCTGTTATTCTAAATTTTTAATCGGCAAAGTTAATTTTTAAATGCCTGTTATTCTTGTAAAACCGTGTCTAATGTCGGTGGGTGCGTTGGGGCAAAAGCAAATGTGCTGCATTGCGTTGGCTTTGAGCGTGGGGATGCAGCTCTTTTGATTTTGCTGAAGCGTTGGCATTTTGTCTTTTATTTTTCTGTTCGTTTATTTTCGGTCGTGTCGTCTTTTAGGGTGAGGCATAACGTTTTGGCGCTTGGCGCAGTGGCGGATTTTTAGCACAAATGTTCTTTTGAAGCACAAAGCTTGAACCTTGCACTAAACTGTCATAGAAGCACTGAACCCGCCATTGAGCCAAACGCCTGTTAGTGGTTCGTTGTTTTCCTATCGTCATAATTTTGTTCCTTGAATTAAAATGGATGTCTTGATGGATTGTTCTTTTAAGTGTAGAAACTTCTTACGTTCTTCGTCTTTCATAAAATTGTAAAAATCTTGTTGAGTGTCAAATTCTACAAGATGAATTTCATAAGGTTTCTCAATATGTGATTCAATGATACTGTTTTCTGGCGGTCTAACTCTCAATAAAAGTCGTCCGTTATATTTTAAAATTGTCGGAATAGCAATGTTTTCAAATTCGTTAAAAACTTTTTCTTGACCTTCATTTATATAGATTAGCTGAGTTATAAATATCATTTATTAGGTGTTCGTTGTTCCTTGACGATAATGTGTCTTTTAATTATTTATTTTCTTCAAACCACTTTAAAATTGAAGGCATATTTCTCTCGAAGCCACCCGGAATAAAAAAGTTAAGAAGTCCTGATTTTTCATTTGTCTTGTTAGCAAAGTCGTGAATGGTCTTTGCAGGAATTCTTAAAAAAGTTCCTTTCCCAACTTCTAACCACTTGTCGCCAACAAGTATTGAAGTTGTGCCTTCAATGCCATAAAATACTTCATCATTTTCTTCGTGTTGGTGAGCACCTGGTCCTTCAGAGTTTGGTTCAAGCCACCATTCTGAAATGCTGTATTTGTCTGCTGTTTCATTTTCGTCTGCTTTAAAAACTGCGGTCATTGTCCCGCAAGTATAAATTCTACCTTCTCCTGCTTTAAGAAGTAATTTGTCTGTGTCGTTATGCTTGTGTTTCATAAGAAATCTGCTTTGTCGTGTATTAAGGTTTAAATGGCTTACCAATACCTGTGTTAATAAACTGGGTTAAACTGTCAATGAAATTGTGCCAACCGTCTTGGCATATGTTGTAGCATTCCACTTGTGGTGTTAAGCCGAAATGTGTCAAATGCAGTTCTGTTTGGTTGTCTTGTGTTGAAATTTTCCAAACAATTTTGGTGTTAATCCACTCTTTTTTATTGTTTAAGTCAGGAATGTCAATTAGTGAATCGGTTACATTCCAAACCACTTTTTCATTTTTAATTAATTCTTCAACTATCATTGTTTTGAAAACATTTGCCCCAAAACGTATAGTAAAAGATTGTCCTTCTTGGTTTGATGTTCCTTCAAACATTTCTGTCCACCATTTTGTGATAGCATTTGTTAGAGCGTCATAAACTTTGTCGTTTGTGCTCTGAATGATTATTGTCTTTTTAAAGCTATCCATATTTTTTATTTTGATTGAATGCAATATGAAGTAATATTTTGAATTTGATTTTTTTCATTAAACTCATAAATGTCACAAGCAGAAACGAATGATACACGTTTGTTGTCTCTCAGGAATTCTGCTGTACCATTAACAACCACTTTATTACCTTCTGAAATGATGTTTAGCGTTATGAAATCTGTTGTTACAGATTTAAAGTAGTTGGCAACTTGCTCGCAATTGTCAAGAATGGCTTGTTTGCCCAAAAATTTGTCTTCTTCGATTACAATCCATTCTGCGTTGTCCGCAATGAACTTGTAAGTTTTTTCAAATTCTCCGTTTGAGAATGCTTTTGCTATTTCTGTTCTTGTCATATTTGTCAATATTATGTTCTTTGCAGGGTCGTCTTTACAATGACCACTAACTCATTTATATGCGCCACTCCGTAGCGCATAGCTCGGGAATTTCCCAGAGATATGCGCTACGGTGTAGCGCTTATTCAAAAATAAAAAAAATCACAACTTATCAAAAGGTGATATGATCTTTTGAATGTATTTGGTACTGACAGTAGTATAAATTTCTGCGGTTCTACTGCTATTGTGATCAAAGCGTTTCTGAATATACATAAGACAGTCATCCTAACGCTTCCCTTCGGTACGGTCGGGCCAGGCCAGTGAACAGAAAAATAAATCCTGCACTCGTTCCCGTTCTATTAAATGCCCACTCCGATCACGCAGACATCATCAATACTGATTGGTCACCATTGTGATGTCTAAGCACTCTCGTTCGAGGGCTAAATGCCCACTCCGATCACGCAGACATCATCAATCTGTTCTAAATCTCCGCGCCAGGTTTCGAACATTTGATCGAGGACGCGTTTTTGTTCTTCCATGGGGAGATCGCAGTTCTCGATAAGGAGATCACGGAAGGTGGAGTATTTGAGTTTTTTGCCTCTTGGTCCTCCAAACTGATCGGCGTAACCGTCGGAGAACACATACAGACGATCATTGGGAACTAGATCGATATCTTTGTTGGTGAAACGGAAATCTTCTTCGCCCACAAAATTTCCGATGGGTTGTTTGTCGGCTTTTACTTCAATGACTTCATTGTTGCGCACAATGAAAATCGGATTGTTGGCGCCGGCGTATTCGAGTTTGTGGTTTTCAAGATCGATGCTGCACACCGAAAGATCCATACCGTCGCGGATCTTCGATTCTTCTGCGCGCTGTTTGAGTGTTGCCGAAATGATGCGGTTGAGATTATTTAATATTTCAGCCGGCTGAGTGATGTTGTATTCATTAACGATTTGGTTCAAGCCGTTGTAACCAATGATACTCATAAAGGCTCCGGGAACACCGTGTCCTGTGCAATCCACTACAGCAAAAAGTATTTTGTTCTCCTTGCGTTCGATCCAGTAAAAATCGCCGGAAACAATGTCTTTGGGTTTGTACAACACAAATGAATTCCGCAAATGCAGTTTGAAGACATCCTCCGGAGGAAGAATCGCTTCCTGAATTCGTTTGGCGTAAACAATACTATCGGTGATGTGTTTGTTCTTTTCCTCGATTACTTCTTTTTGTTTTACCACCTCAGCTGTGCGCTCCCGCACTTTGTATTCGAGGTTCTCGTACAATCGCGCATTGTCGATTGCAATCGCTGCAGAGGCGGCTAAACTGCGTAAGAGATCAAGATGATACTCAGTATAGGCATTGGGTTCGTAAGACTGAACGGTGATCACCCCTATCTGTTTGCCATTGGCCATCAGCGGGAGATATATAATCGAAGTGGAGTCTTTTCCCGAGATTGCCTTCTTTATTCCGGTGATGTATTTGGAGTATTCTTCGTAGTAATTATTGATGAAAATTTCCTTCTGATTATTGAAACACCAGGCTGCGAGTCGATTCGGATCGTCTACACTATAGGAAAATTCTTCCATGCGTACACCGCTCTCAATGAAACCGGGCATGATGATGTGACGTGATTCCTCATCAAAAATTCCGATCCCAAAACTAGTGGCGTCCATCAAGGTATTTACATTCTCGTAAACCTTAGAAATAATTGTTTCCACCGAGAGTGAAGAAATAATATCCTGCTGAATCTGTGCGAGCAATCGTGTATTGTCGTATGCCTTTCTGATCTCTGCTGTGCGCTGCTCCACTTTGTCTTCCAGTCCCTCATACAAACCGGCATTATCCAAAGCAATTGCGACGTACACTGAAAGGTTTCTCAATAAATTGAGATGGTATTCGGTATAGGCATTTTTACTGAAGCTCTGTGCGGTGAGGACACCGATTTTTTTATTGGTGGTTTTTAGCGGAATATAAATCACCGAATTCGGAAGGCGTCCTGCAACAGCTGCTTTTCTTCTTGCCACATAATTGGTGAGTTCTGCATCGTAATCGCCAATCATTATTTCGCGTTCCTGATTGAAACAAATCCATGCCAGACGATCCTGATCATCGGAGGTATAGATGACTTCTTCTTCCAGCCCTTCTTCAATGTAACCCGGAAAAACAATCGCGTCCTTCGCGGCATCATACAAACCAATACCGAATGACGGTGCATCCATCATCGTATTTACTTTTTCAAACACTTGTTGATTGATCGCCTCAACACTAAGCGAAGAAGTAATTTCCTGTCCAATGGCACTGAGCAATTCCGTATCGCGGTGGTTCTTTTCGATTTCTTCTTTCTGCGCAACCACTTCAAGTGTGCGTTCGGCAACTTTTACTTCGAGATTCTCATACAGATTGGCATTCTCCAGCGCGATCGCAGTATACGTTCCAAGCGTCTTTAAAATATCAATGTGGTACGGTTTATAGGCAAATTTCTCGAAGCTTTGAACAGTAATAACACCCAACACTTTATCGCCCACTATCATCGGATAAAAGATCAAGGAGTGCGGCATCTCACCACTGGGTACAACAATCTTGCTGGTGTATTTATGGTATTCATTCTGATTGTCGTTCAAAAACACCACCTCCCGGTTACGCACACACCATACCGAGTAGTTATCGATGTTATCCATCGAAACGGAAAAACCTTCCGTAGCCACTACTCCACGCTCTACTTCGTATTTGTATTCAATAACGTGTTCATCCGGTTTGTAAATCCTAACCCCAAAACATTCGGCAGGCATGAGTTTGTTTACATTTTGGTAGAGCTCATTAAAAATAACAGCGATGTTGAGCGTAGAAGTGATCTGCTGACCAATCTCCGAAAGCAATTGGGTGTTGTAATACGAACGTTCAATTTCTTCCTTCTGACGAATAACTTCTGCAGAGCGTTCCTGAACCATTTCTTCAAGCCCTTCATACAATTTGGCATTCTCCAATGCGATACCTGCATAAACAGCGAGATTCCGCAAAAGATTCAGGTGATATTCGGTATAGGCATTCTTGTTGTAACTCTGTACAGTGATTACACCCACTTTCTTTTGGTTGACTTTTACAGGAAGATAAATCAGAGAGGTAACATGTCGTCCAGCAACGGGAGCCATTTTTACCGGCACATGCAGTTGCAATTCCTTTTCGAGATCACCGATAAGAATTTCCTTCTCCTGCGAAAAACAAACCGGAGCCAGACGATTGCCATCGTTTACATCGTATTCGGAATACAGAATTTTTCCGTCTTCGATGTATCCCGGAAACTGGATCATGTTTTTCGATTCATTGTAGATCCCCATTCCGAAGGAAGGAGCATCCATCATGCTGCTGAGCGATTCGTAAATCATCTGGTTGATCTCTTCAACAGAAAGCGACGCAGTAATTCTTCGTCCGATCTCGCTTAACAATACCACATCCGAAAAAACAGTTTCCAGTTCTTTATTTTTTTTCTCCAGCAATTCCTTTTCCTTCTCCATACGCTCCATGCGGAACTGCATTTCGAGAGATCGTTGTTTTTGCGATTGACGCTGAGAAAAATGTTCTTCTTTTAGCTGATAGTATTTTTTGAGATGATCGATCTGACGAACAACATCTCTCTGCTGTTCGAAAAATTCCGATAAAACTTTGTGCGTTTTGTAGATCGTTTCCTTCGCATCTACTTCAGTAGCGAGATCAAGTGCTTCGGTAAGGTAGCAAAGCGTGCTCTCGTATTTTTGCAATTGGAAATACGTCTCACCCAAATGCAAAAGCGTTTCCGCCTCACCTGCGCGGAATCCCATTTCCTTACGCAATGACAAACTCTTTTCGAAAAAGCCAATCGACTCCTCAAATTTTCCCAATCCCGAATAGGCTTTACCAATTCCATCGAGCGCATAGGAATGAACCTGCTTGATCCCTAAGCGCTGCGCAATTTCGAGGCATTCGAATTTTACCCGCAATGCATTATCAAAATCACCAAGATTGTAATAGGCGCTTCCTAAGCCATCCAGAATTTTTGCCTGAATCTGTTCTTCGCCCAGTTCCTTTGCAATTGCAAAACCTTCTTTGAGGTGTTCAACCGCCTTTTCATTATCGCCGGTGGTGTAATAAACTGTTCCGATACCATTCAGCGAATTTGCTTTACCAATTCTGTCCTCGGTTTGTTCGGCCAGTCGATATCCTTCCAGAATATGCTTTAGTGCGTTATCGTAATCGTTGAGAAAATAAAAAACACAAAAAACAGAATATTGCACCGAACACATCTGCTGTTTGTCATTCAACTCCAGCAGTAAGCGCATAGCTTCAAACGAATGTTCGAGCGATTCTTCGTAATGCCCCAGCCAAACCAGACAAGCACCCCAATTGGAAAGTGCATAGGCTTTTCCTTTGAGGTATTCATTTGCTTCAGCCAGTTCAAAAGCCTGCTTACTTAACTCAACACCACGACGAGGATCGGTGCGATTGATCTTCCATGCTTCTGAATTGAGCGAATCAATTAAAGCAATGTCGGTAGTGGTATCCTGAAGTGGCTCCTGCATAGTTTTTGGGACTCTCAATTTGGGGAATATCCCTCTCTTCTCCAAAAAGAAACGAAGAAAGTAAAAGGAAAAAACCCTCAAATGGGAAAAAGGGGCAAATCGGAGCGAAAAAGTGCGTGTTTGGAATGTCTATCCACCGAGGAAAACGAATTGTTGGGGTGAGGCTGTTGAAATAGAATTATTTTTGCGGCATGGATCTGGAACTTGAACAACGTTACCAACATATACTGAGCAAGCTTGAAAAAGACCTGGGGGAAAAGCCCGATATGCAAACGGTCATCTTTCTCATTGGCGTGCAGGAGCTCAACAAAGGCTATCAAAAACTCAGCAAGCAGGAAAAACTGGAAGTAATGCACATTGGTGTTTGTGTGCTACTTAGTCCGTATGGATTTTATTCTCCATTAGGACGAGACGAAGACGGATGGCCTCATTTTGAGAGCAAAAAAAAGCTGCCCCCCTTAGACGGAAGGCAGCAACAATATCTGCTCAAACAAGCGATTGTCGACTATTTTACTGAATAGAAACTTTCGCTTCGTTGTTGACTTGTTCTTCAACTTTAATGATGCCATCGCCGGTCATACCATTCTTTGATGCTTCCACCTCAAGCACTGCAAAGCCTGCAGCACCACGTTTATACAGATCATTGAAATTAAAGGTAGCCTGACCACTTCCATTGGTCTCGGTTTGACGATCAATGCGACATGGAGTGCTGTTACAACTTCCGTTGGAATCATAGCCCACAACACGAACAAGTGCACCGGGCACCGGTTGGTTGTTCACATCTAAAACTGTAATGGTAGCAGTGGTATCACCCGACTTCCCACAAGAAACGACTGCAAGTGCAACTAGCACTATAAAGAGTCCGGAAAACAGCTTGTTACGCATAGGTCCGATTTTTGTAAATTTGTACGCTATCTATCAAAAATAGGAAAAATAAGGATATGAAACAAGTTATTCACACCTGTTTATTTGTCAGCGCGTTGATATTCAGCTCGTTTACATTCTTTAAAGCGCCTTCGGGAACGGTAAAAATCATGGTTGAAACCCCAATGGGCAACATTGTGGCGGTGCTGTATGATGAAACACCCTTGCATCGCGACAACTTTTTAAAGAACATCAAAGAAGGCGTGTACAACAATTTGCTGTTTCACCGCTGTATTCAGGAATTTATGATTCAAGGGGGAGATCCCGACTCGAGGGAAGCCAAACCGGGCCAGGTTCTGGGTAATGGAGGATTGAATTATACGGTACCGGCAGAATTCCGCAAAGAGCATTTCCACAAAAAAGGGGCACTTGCTGCTGCACGAATGGGTGATGATGTGAATCCGCTTAAAGCCTCCTCTTCTACGCAATTTTACATTGTACAGGGAAAAGTATTTGAAGATAATGTACTCACCATGATGGAAGAGCGCAACAATCAGCAAATCCGGAATGCCATTTTTAACGAAATACTCCAGCGTCCGGAAAATGCTGAAATGCTGAAAGAAGCCATTGCCGCATCGCAAAAAGGTGATCAGGCAAAAATTCAGGAAATCGTTACCAAACTTACTCCGGCCATCGACGAAGAATTTGCAAAACGTAAATTCAGCTTTTCACCTGAACAACGCAAAGCCTACACCACAACCGGAGGCGCTCCACATTTGGATGGTGCTTACACTGTTTTCGGTGAGGTGATTGAGGGTCTTGATGTGATTGACAAAATTGCAGCAGAAAAAACCGATGGAAACAATCGTCCGCTTAATGATATTCGTTTTTCAATCAGCATTGTGCAATGAAAGAAACCATAGAAAAATTACTTAGCGAAGTTGAACAACTCAGCGCAGTCAATGCAGAAGAAGCAGAACAACACCGCATCCGTTTACTCGGAAAAAAGGGAGTGATCACTGCACTCTTCGATGAATTTAAAACGGTAGGGCCGGAACAGAAAAAAGAATTCGGAAAAATTCTGAATGAATTAAAAAACAAAGCTTCAGAAAAAATTGAGGTCTTAAAATCAGCCACCGCATCTGTTGCTGCCTCCCACAGCGAAGGCGATTTAACACGTCCGGGAGAACCCCTTCCCCTTGGGGCGCGTCATCCTTTATCGCTGGTGCGCAAAGAGATCGATGCGATTTTTACACGACTCGGATTTGTGATTGCCGATGGACCGGAAATAGAAGACGACTGGCACAATTTCGGTGCATTGAATTTTCCGGAGAACCACCCTGCGCGCGACATGCAGGATACTTTTTTTATTGAGACCGCTGAACGCAATATCGCATTACGTACACATACATCGAGTGTTCAGGTTCGCATGATGGAGAACAACAAACCACCACTGCGCATGATCATGCCCGGACGTGTGTATCGCAATGAAGCGATTTCTGCACGTGCACATTGCTTTTTTCATCAGGTGGAAGGATTGTATATCGACGAGAATGTTTCGTTTGCAGATCTCAAACAAACGCTGATGTATTTTGCGCAGGAAATGTTTGGCGAAAAAACAAAAATACGTTTGCGTCCATCGTATTTCCCCTTTACAGAACCCAGTGCCGAAATGGATGTATCATGCTCTTTGTGCGCCGGCGAAGGGTGCAATGTGTGTAAGCACAGCGGTTGGCTCGAGATCATGGGCTGCGGCATGGTAGATCCTGCGGTACTCGAAAACTGTGGTATCGACAGCAAGAAATATTCGGGCTTTGCTTTTGGGATGGGTGTTGAGCGTATTGCTCAATTGAAATACCGGGTGAAGGACCTTCGTTTGTATTCGGAAAATGATATACGTTTTCTGAAACAATTTACATCTGTAGTATAACCGTATTGAAGCAGTTTTTGTTTTTTAAAGGAACAGCGATCGCAGCATTTCACCCCGATGAGATGGATCCGCCTTTTGGGAGTGGTCATGTCGATTTAACGCAAGCAGACAATACCATCGTCTCCGGTGCGCAGGAATATTTACAGTTTACCATTAAGGAATTTGAATTGAGCGATACGAGTAAAGCCTATGCTCAATTTGAGAAAGCGCTCGAATGTGATTATGCCGACTGGTATTTATCGACCGAATGGTGCATTGGAGAAAAAACAGAAGAAGCGTATGCCATTTTGCAACCAATGATGAGCCGGGAGGGGTATTTGGTGTTTACGGTTGTGGAGTGAGTTCATGCTCTTTTTTGCAATAGACAATAAATTCGGGGATTGAACCCTTTTGGTTTTGACGTGTACCGACTCCTGAACCAACACGAAAAAAAATGTCTTCCATCTACATTCCGGAGCCCTGTCATGAAAACTGGGCGGCTATGAGTCCAACCGAAAAAGGACGTTTCTGCACCATTTGCACAAAAGAAGTGGTCGATTTCACGCGAAAGACTGAAAAGGACATACTACAGCATTTAGAACAAGCCGAAGGTAAGACTTGTGGAGTATTCCTTCCATCACAGCTTAGTGAATCACACATGAAAGCCAAACCGGCTACAGCAAGAGAATTTCGTGTAAAAAAATGGCTTGCTGCATCCTTGGCTTTTCTCGGATTATTCAATCTCGGCAAAGAAGCCAAAGCACAGAAAATGGGAAAAGTGGCAATAAAGGGAGATGTTATGCCCATTGAAACACACAATGCGAATACACAAACAAGTATCATTCACGGACAGGTTACAACTCCCGATGGAAAAGCCGTTGCAAAGGCTACTGTAATCATCAATAGCGGAGACAAACAAATAGGAGAGATGAAAACCCTGGCCAACGGCGCCTTCCGGATTGAAATTGCAGCCGGAAAAATAAAAAACAACACCATTAGTATTAGTGCGTCACACGATTTCAGGTACAAAAACCTGGAACAAGTGTACATCAATAAAGCGAGTACACGTGTTGGTATTGTTCTGGAAGAAGAATATGCATTATTAGGAGAAGTTGCCTGGGTTAAGCCACAGGAAAACATCGATACTATTCCGCATGCGGAATACACCACAGTAGTTGAGGAATCACTAATTAAAAAAGTTGATTCAACATTTGTATCCTGCAGTGTTATTATGGGAGACACTATTCTGGTACAAGAGAACGCTCTTCCTGTTCAGGAAAACGTTTCTCCAACATTGATTGAAAAAGTGGAAAAAGTAATTGTTGATGCAGCGATTCCAACGGAAGTACGTCAGCCCGAAACCGAGATCGTTCAATTGGAACATACACGAATTTATCCCAACCCGGGAAAAGAGCAACTCTTAATTGAGAGCGATACAGATGCAATGCATCAGGTAACCATAAGTGATCTTCAGGGCAAGATCATACACAACGAACAATTTTCGGGAATGAGAACGTCCTTTAACGGATCCACATTAGCTCCGGGAATTTACCTCATCCGTATACAGACGGGTGAACAAAGCGAAACCCACCGCTGGGTGGTGCGCTAAATTTTTCTTAAGTCCTTCCGAGGGGGGATCGGATCAATATCCTGCGCGCGCGGATTTGGTTCGGTCCCTCTGCTTTTTTGGTGACCGGTGAACAGTAAATGGTAAATAGTCCCGAAGCGAAAGCGATGTAAAGAGCTTTCTGATTCGGAGATCATTAACGGATTTTTCAGTGGTTAAAGTTTGCTTTGTACTGTAAGCGCCTTCGGCACAAGGCAAAGGCGTACCACCAGGTACCCGTGTTCGTTTGATGATTTATTAATTAGGAGTAAAATCCCAATCAAACGATCAATTAACGAATCTATTTATAGCCCTGAAGTGAAATCGACGTCAAGGAGATTTCTACTTCAGGGCCGTTTATCCAGAAATGAGGCCCGCTCCTTAAAATTTGTATATACATCAATATTTGATAATCAGCTGATTGTGTCGTTTTGTTAAACAATTTTAACAAAATAGTTCAACAAAAATTTGGTGGCTTGTTTAATGTTTGCTTAAATTTGTTCAACAAAACTAAACGCCATGACAGCCATCGAATTCAATCAGCATGTTATTATGATGCGTCCCCGACTGAAGGCTTTTGCCGTTAGTCTCACCTCCGATCAGGAAGATGCAAAGGATCTGCTTCAGGATACTATTCTGAAAGCATTTACCTACCGAGAAAAATTTACGGACAGCACCAATCTTGGGGCCTGGTTGTTTACCATTATGAAGAACACCTTCATTAACAACTACCGTCGCCGTAAAAAAGCGAATACCATCATCGACGGGACGAAAGACCTGCATTTTGTAAACATCCCGCAGACACGTGGAAGCATTTCACCTGAATCTACTTATTCGGAAAACGAACTGCTAAAAGGTATCAGCGAATTGTCCGACGAATACCGTATTCCTTTCAACATGCATCTCGAAGGACACAAGTATAAAGACATCGCAGATGAAGTGGGTGTTCCCATTGGTACGGTGAAAAGTCGTATCTTTCTTGCACGGCAGATCCTCATGAAAAAGTTTAAAGACTACCGCTACAATTAAGATGCAAAAAACAGCGATAGTTATTGGAGCCGGATTTGCCGGACTCTCCACCGCAAGTTGTCTGGCTAAACTAGGGATAAAAGTCACCCTATTGGAGAAAAACGAACAGACAGGCGGACGTGCACGTGTTTACCGGAAAGACGGATTCAGTTTTGATATGGGTCCGAGTTGGTACTGGATGCCGGATGTATTCGAAAAATACTTTGCGCTTTTCGACAAAAAACCTTCGGATTATTACGAACTGGAACGCTTATCTCCGTCTTACAGAATTTATTTTGCTCCCAACGATTTTATGGACGTACCATCAGACATGAAAGAACTGGAAGCGATGTTTGAATCGTACGAAAAAGGTGCGGGAGGAAAACTCAAAAAATTTCTGGCCGACGGTGGATACAAATATGATGTTGGAGTAAACGATCTTGTTTATCGTCCCGGATTATCCATCACCGAATTCCTCGATAAGCGTGTAATGGGCGGATTGTTCAAGATGCATTTGCTCAAATCATTTTCATCCTATATCCGGAAATACTTTTCGCATCCACGTTTGCTTCAACTTTTGGAATTTCCAGTCCTCTTTCTCGGTGCAAAACCGGAAAACACTCCCGCATTGTACAGCCTGATGAATTATGCCGACATGCAACTCGGTACCTGGTATCCAAAAGGCGGAATGATGAAAATTGTGGAAGGCATGACCTCGCTTGCCAAAGAAAAAGGTGTTGATGTACGACTGAACACTCCTGTAACACGACTCGAAACCAAAAACGGTAAAATCGTTGCAGTACATACTCCCAACGAAACACTCACTGCCGATGTAATCGTTGCCAGTGCCGACTATCACCATATTGAGCAGAAAGTGCTGGATAAGGAAAGCAGAAAATACACCGAAAACTATTGGGACAAACGCGTGTTGGCGCCATCATCGCTCATTTTTTATCTCGGTCTGAATAAAAAACTAAACGGCATGCTTCATCACACATTATTCTTTGATGAAGATTTTGGTCAGCACGCCAAAGAAATTTACGACAACCCTCAATGGCCGAGCAAGCCCTTGTTTTACACATCTTGTCCATCCGTAACAGACTCAACTGTTGCTCCGGCAGGACACGAAGCCTTTTTCATTCTCATTCCGGTTGCTCCCGGATTGAACGACACAGAAGAGATTCGCGAAAAATATTTCAATCTGGTTATTGATCGTTTTGAACACCTCACCAATCAGAAGATCCGCGATCACATCGTATTAAAGCGTAGTTACGCACACAAAGATTTCATTAGCGATTACAATGCATTTAAAGGTAACGCATACGGACTCGCCAACACCCTGCGTCAGACGGCGATTCTTAAACCAAAAATGAAAAGCAAAAAAGTTTCGAATCTATATTACACCGGTCAGCTCACTGTACCCGGCCCGGGTGTTCCGCCAACATTAATTTCCGGACAAGTAGCTGCAAAAGAAATAGCCAAACAATTCCACCTTCCAACCAAACTCTAATTCATGGCCGATAAAGCTTTTTTCGACACCGTATCGCTCCGTTGCAGTAAGATGACAACGCGCGCATACAGTACTTCATTCTCCATGGGGATCCGTTTCCTGAATAAACGATTCCACGATCCCATTTACGCCATTTACGGTTTTGTTCGTTTTGCGGATGAGATTGTGGATACTTTTCATGACTATGATAAAGCAAAACTTCTTGAGAAATTCAGGAAAGACACCTACGAAGCCATTGAAGAAAAAATTTCATTGAATCCTATTCTTAATGCTTTTCAGGAAGTAGTAAACCGCTACCGCATTCCCCGCCATCTTATCGATACGTTTTTGAAAAGTATGGAGATGGATCTGAACCAAAATATTTACGACCAATTAGGATACGAAGAATATATTTTAGGTTCAGCTGAAGTTGTGGGATCGATGTGTTTGAAGGTTTTTGTTGAAGGAAATGAAAAGCTTTATGCTGAACTTGAACCTTACGCAATGAAACTGGGTTCTGCCTTTCAAAAAATCAACTTCCTGCGCGATCTGCGTGATGATGTAAACGCTTTGGGACGTGTTTACTTCCCCGGAGTAGACATGTCGGAATTCAATGAGGAAGTCAAAAAACAAATTGAAAAAGACATCGAAGTTGATTTTGCACGTGGATACGAAGGCATTTTAAAATTACCAAAAGATTCCCGCTTTGGCGTTTATGTTGCCTATGTATATTATTACCGCCTGTTTGCAAAGATAAAAGCGCTACCTGCTAACAGGATATTGCAGGAACGTGTGCGTATTCCCAATGGGAAAAAATACAGTTTGTTTGTTACCTCGTATGTTCGCCATAGTTTTAATTTGATCTGATGCGAATTGTTTTACTCTTCCTCTTTACTTGTTTCACGTTTATCATTCACGCCAACGAACTGAATAAAATCCGTGCCTTGTATTTTGAAGCAGGAAAAGATTCCAAAAAGAGTGAACAACTGATCAAGGCTATACCGGAAGATAAAGCAGCTAAAGATCCTTTACTAAAAGCCTACCGGGGTACTGCATTAACTATTTCAGCCGATAATTCCATGAATCCGTTTGAGAAACTAAGTGTGTTCAACAAAGGAAAAGCACTTTTGGAAGAAGCCATCAAAACGGAACCATCCAATACCGAAATGCGCTTTTTGCGATTCAGTGTGCAGTCTGAATGTCCTTCATTTTTGAATTACTCCACGAACATCAGCGAGGATAAAAATCATTTGCTTAACCACTGGAAAATATTCAGTCTGCAATTTGCCGGTAGCACCTTTCTGAATGAAGTCAGGAACTACCTGAAATCCTCAAAAAAACTTTCCGCCGAAGAAAAGGCCAAACTTTCGTAAATTGCTTCCAATGAACCTTACCGTACAGGAATATGTAATTCTTGTTGATCGCAACGACCAACAGATTGGCACCATGGAAAAAATGGAAGCCCATCGTCTCGGAGCGCTTCACAGAGCATTTTCTGTATTTGTGTTCAACAGCAACGGTGAACTGCTATTGCAGCAACGAGCGCTCGGAAAATACCATTCGCCCGGCTTATGGACCAACACCTGTTGTTCGCATCCCCGGCCGGAAGAAAAAACACCAGATGCGGCCCAGCGTCGCCTCATTGAAGAGATGGGTTTTGTAACTCCATTGGAAAAAGCCTTCAGTTTTATTTACAAAGTTCAATTCGAAAACGATCTGTTTGAACACGAACTCGATCATGTTTTTATTGGAGAATATGATGAGGAGCCAAAGATCAATCCGGAAGAAGTAGCAGCCTACCGCTGGACACATCCCGACGAAGTAATGCAGGAAATGCAAGACGACCCTGAGTTGTTCACCGCCTGGTTCCGGATCTGTTTCGAAGAGATGTACGACTGGTACAATCTCCATTTAAAAAACAAAAAAGCATCCTGAAAATGAATTGTACCATATCCCGTAAAGCATCCTTCAACTCCGCACATCGTTTGCATAATCCGAAATGGAGCGCTGAAAAAAATCAGGAGATCTTCGGAATTTGCAACCGACCAAATTACCACGGACACAATTACACATTAATTGTTTCAGTTACAGGAGAGATCGATCCTGAAACCGGTTATGTGATGGATACCAAAATTCTTGCTGATCTAATACATGAACACATTGAAGAACGTTTTGATCATAAAAACCTCAACCTCGATGTTGCGGAATTTTGTGATCTCAATCCCACTGCCGAAAATATTGCTGTAGTGATCTGGAACATTTTGCGTCCGCATATTGTTAATAGTATGCAACTCAAGGTTACACTCTATGAAACTGAACGAAACAGTGTTGAATACAGCGGAAAATAATCTGCTTGATTACGAAGAAGAAGGCAACGAACATTTTTTAACCGGCATCGATACACCATTGCGTGAAGATGCTTTCGAATTAAGCGACGAAGAAAAAATCGCTGCCATCACTCATCATTTCCGGGCCATAATGGAAACACTTGGCCTTGATCTCAGCGACGATAGCCTGAAAGGAACTCCTCATCGCGTGGCAAAAATGTATGTGCAGGAAGTCTTCAGCGGATTAAATCCCGCCAACAAACCAAAAATTGCGCTCTTCGAAAACAAATACCGTTACCAGGAAATGCTGGTGGAAAAAGACATCACCCTACATTCATTTTGCGAGCATCATTTTGTTCCCATCATTGGTAAAGCACATGTTGCGTACAAATCCAATGGAAATGTAATTGGTTTATCAAAGATCAATAGAGTCGTTCAATACTTTGCCAAACGTCCGCAAGTACAGGAGCGACTCACCATTCAGATTGCGGAAGAATTGAAACGTGTTTTACAAACCGATGACGTTGCTGTTATCATTGATGCCCGACACATGTGTGTTTCCATTCGCGGAATTGAAGACATCAACAGCAGCACCGTAACGAGTTCTTACCACGGCGCTTTTATGGAAGAATCTGTCCGCAAGGAATTCCTGCACCACATTTCCCATTGAGGTCATCCGCAATGTCGCCGCGTAATTCGGGAATCGGAAAAAAAATTCTTCGTCTCATTCTGGGTGATCAATTGAGTCACCAACACCCCTGGTACACCGATGGCGAGGATGCGGAATACGTCATGATGGAGATCCGTCAGGAAACAGATTATGTAAAACACCATATTCAAAAAGTTGTCGGAATTTTTCTGGCCATGGAGGCCTTTGCAGATGAGCTTCGCAAAAACGGAAAAACCGTTCATTACATATCTATTGACGATCCCAACAACAAGCAAAACATTTCCGAAAATATTCTCGCTGTTCTTCAAAGAGGATATTATTCAGCCTTCGAGTATCAGCTACCGGATGAATATCGTCTTGATGAATACCTAAAATCCTTTTGCAAGAACATAAACATTCCAAGCCGCGTTATTGATTCCTTCCACTTTTTAACAGAACGTTCAGAACTTAGCCAATTCTTTGCAGGAAAAAAACAGCTCCTAATGGAAAGCTTTTACCGCTACATGCGAAAGAAGCACTGTGTACTGATGATTGGCGATGAGCCAGAAGGAGGAAAATGGAATTATGATCTCGATAACCGCCAACCCATTCCAAAAGGAACGCTTATTCCTCCTCCTATCTTATTTCCCAAAAACGTGCATCATGTAATAAAACGAATTAAAAAATCCGGTGCACAAACCATAGGAAGAATAGCTGAAAGCAATTTTATTTGGCCTGTAACGCGACAAGAGAATTTAAAATTGCTCGAATGGTTCTGCGATTACGCGTTACCGGTATTCGGTCGTTTCCAGGATGCGATGCAGCGCGATCAGTGGTCCTTGTTTCATTCCCGGCTTTCGTTTGGTATGAACATTAAGCTGATCTCTCCAAAAGAAGTCATTGATTCCGTTCTTCTGGCTTGGAAAAAGAATCCGAAAGAAATCTCCCTTCAGCAGGTGGAAGGATTTATCCGGCAGATTTTAGGCTGGAGAGAATACATGCGTGGAATCTACTGGAAAGAAATGCCTGGATTTGCCCGACTCAACTTTTTCAATCACGAACACTCGCTACCTCATTGGTTCTGGACCGGAGAAACGAAAATGGAATGCCTTAAACAATCCATTAAGCAATCCCTCGATTACGCCTATGCGCATCACATCCAGCGACTCATGGTGACCGGTAATTTTGCCTTGCTGGCCGGAATTCATCCTGATGAAACAGATCAATGGTATCTTGGCATTTACATCGATGCCTTTGAGTGGGTGGAGATCACCAACACCCGGGGAATGAGTCAGTATGCCGATGGCGGAATTGTGGGAAGCAAACCGTATGTAAGCAGCGCTAACTATATCGATAAGATGAGCAATTACTGCTCCTCCTGCCATTACAACAAAAAAGAAAAACTAGGGGAGAAAGCTTGTCCGTTTAACGCGCTGTATTGGCACTTTTATGCACGCAACCGACAACTGCTCGAAAAAAATCCGCGCATCGGAATGATGTACAAGGTATGGGACAAAATGAAAAAAGAAGAGCGCACCGCCATTCTTGAGAAGGGAGATGCGCTCATAAGAAATTTGAATGGGCTTTAATTCGAATCAGGAGAACATATGCGTACCATGCATGGCTCCAATCAAAAATGCGGTCAAACCAAATAGAAACCCGATCCATCCCATCTTTTCTTTTTTAATACCGGCAACAAGCCCAAGCAAGGCTGTTAGTGCTCCGCCAAAAAGAACGATGTAGCTAAAATTCATTTTCTTTTCATGGGCCTCAAACCATAGCATGCGTGTTGGGCTTGGACCGATTTCCTCTCCGCTTTGCATGCCTGAAATGTACTCGAGATTTTCGAGTGCCTCAAGAGCATCGGCGGAAGGTGCAAGGCTAAATTGAACATACAATGCAAGCACAGCAAATGCAGCGCCCATTGCAACGGAAATAATGGCTAGTTTTTTCATGGTTGTTTGGTTTTGGACTACAATTTAGAAAATAAACCACTAAGACACAAGGCCACTAAAATTCACTAAGAAATTCCTCACTTCACATATTGAAGGATATTCTTGTCGGTCTCTTTGGATTTAATGTCATTTATCAACGCAACAATTTTCTCACTCATGTTTTTTGCCCGTACAGCATCTGCCTGCGCCTGGTCGGCGTCCATGGTTTTGCCTTCCTTGCGTAAACTTTCAGCAAGGGTAGTCATTTCGAGCTCCTTTTTTGAATAATACGACTGCAACATTGAAAGCTGCTGATACCCCGAAAACTTCAGCCACCAAGGACTTCCGTTACGTGCAACATCTTCGAATAGTGCCAGCCCCTTTTCTACTTCGGTATCGTTTTGGCGACGAATATAATTTCCGTAAATAGAAATGAATTCATAGCGACTAAATCCTGTAAGCGATTTAAACGTGCTAAGGAAAAATTCATGCTCGGCAGCAGTACCATGTTCAGAGTAAATTTCTGCCACAGTCATTTTTATCTCGCTGTTCTTTTCGCTTTCGTACTTGCGCGCCATTTCCATGGCTTTTTTGCCGTCCGTTTTTGAAATACTTTCCAAACCTGCCGACATAACATTGTACGAAGAATCGTTCACCGCTTTTTCATAAATAGGAATAAGCGTTGCATCCTCCGGGAAATTTTTTCCCAATTGACGTATTGCAGTTGCACGTACCGATTTCCCCTTGTTGTTGAGTGCAATTTCAGACAGACTCGATTTGATCACATCTTTTTGTGTTTTAATTGCCTTCTTCATATTTCGCATGGCAAGTTCCTGCAAAAAAGGTGATTTATCATTAAGCGCTTCCACTAATAATTTGTGTGCTTCCTCATTGTTGCTCTTTCCACACTCTTCAATAGCTTCGCGGCGATCAAGATACCTTGGCGCATTTTTGTATTGATGAATCCATTGCTCAATAGGCTTAATATCATCTTTCTCTCCCAGTAAGCGTTTTTGTGCATCAAAATTTACAAGAAGAGGTTTCCCGTTAACTTCAAGTCTAAACGTATCTATTCTGTTTTCAACTTTTACCGAGTGCGTGGTTTTTCCTGTTGCAGTGTACACATCAATATCTACAGGTAATATGTAAAGCGGAACCTGATCAAGATTCTGTTTCTGTTCAACAATAACAGATACCATTTTTTGTTGCTCAGAATATTCCTGAGTAATCTTCAGTATCGGATGACCCTTTGCAAAAAACCACTGATTGAAGTACCAGTTCAAATCCTGACCGGTAACTTTTTCAAATGCCAAACGCAACTGATGCATTTCGGCGGGTTGAAATTTGTTTTCGGTAAGGTAAATTTTCAGCGACTCAAAAAATGCAGCATCACCAACAATACCACGTAGCATATGAAGAATGCGCCCTCCTTTGTTGTAGGAATTTGCATCAAACATCTCTTCCTTGTCGTGGTAATTATAGCGCACCATATCCACATAACCACCCTGACGTGAGCTCATGATGTATCCGCTCATCTCTGTAAAGGCATGATGATCCGCTTCATCTTCACCGTGCTCGTATTCATCCCAGAGGTACTGACTGTAATTGGCAAAAGATTCGTTGAGTGGAAGATTAGCCCATGATTCGCAGGTTACCAAATCACCAAACCAGTGGTGAAACAATTCGTGTGCAATAATTGACTCGTTATGTCCGTCCAACAATTCGCGACGAGTGCGGTACAAAAATTCGCCATGAATAGTTGCTGTTGTATTTTCCATTGCACCGGATACATAATCGCGTACCACCACCTGTGCGTATTTGTCCCACGGGTATTCTACTCCCAGGATTCGCGAAAAATAGTCGAGCATTTTTGGTGTCTTCCCAAAAATATCGCGCGCATATTGTTCGTATTCGCGTTCCACATAATATGTCACATCAATTTCCTGACCACTTGGCTTTTTCCATTTATCGCGAACAACAGCGTAATCTCCCACCGTCATCATCACAAGATACGGAGCATGTGGTTGTGCCATTTTCCAATGGTCGGTCCGCATTCCGTTTCCGTGCTTTTTAGAGGCGATCAAAACTCCATTTGAGAGGGAAACAAATTCTTCCCGCACAGTAATGAAAAGATCGTGGGTCATTTTTTCATTGGGCTTATCGATAGTAGGAAACCAACAGGAGCTTGCCTCTGTTTCACCTTGTGTCCAGATCTCTACATGCTTGCCTACCTCACTGCTGTCGGGATTGATAAAATAGAGCCCTTTGTCGCCCGCAATTGCAGCACTGCCTCCCATATCGAGTTCGTTTGGTTTTGCAGTGTATTCGATATACAGCTGATACGCTTCTTCTTTCGTGTATTTGCGATCGAGGGTAATCTTCAACACTTTTCCATCGTAACCAAATAACAAATCCTTATTGGCGGCACTCTTCATTTGTACCTTATGGATATCGAAACCCTTGGCATCAAGCTCGATTTGGGTTACCGGATAAAAATACGGACGCACATCGATGGTTGCTTTTCCATGCAGATATGTCTTTTTGTAATCGAAACTCACTTCGAGTCGGGTGTGAATGATATCATTAACTCTCGTAACCGATGGGTTATAATGCGGTTGACGTGGCTCTTCCTGCTTTTGTGGAGTCGCAATTGCTACCGGCTTTTCGCTACTTTGCTTGGAATCTTTGCCCCCTTTGGTGGTAGATGTTCCACCGGTACCGGTCTTGCAGGATGACACGGCCAGTACTGCAACAGCAAGAAGAAAATGTATTCTTTTCATGATAATCAGTTAGTTCGCAAATATCCGATTTTCACCAATACAAGGAACTTTCTTTGTATATGTGGCAAAATGTTTAGTTTAGCGATATAAAACAAGTATCAACGGTGATCAAGGTAAAAGTCAACGGCAACAAGGAGTTCAACATTGTTCCAAAGTCAAACGGCGAAGGAGAGCTCAATGGTGCGCTCTATATCTGCAGCGAAACAGAAGTGAAGCCCGGAACCTATCATGTGCTTTACAAAAACGGAAGCTACACTATCGATGTGCTTCGACATGATGCAGAAAGCAAAACCATGCAGGTTATGGTGAATGGCACACGCTATTCGCTTGAGCTGCGGGATAAGTACGACGAGTTGCTTCAATCCCTTGGAATGAGTGCCGGAACAAAAACCATCCGTGAGATGAAAGCACCAATGCCGGGAATGGTCATCCAGATCATGGTGAATGCGGGCGACTCTGTAAGCAAAGATCAGCCACTACTTATCCTCGAAGCGATGAAAATGGAAAACG
>JBKBUQ010000328.1:0-546 GCA_046289975.1 Flavobacteriales bacterium
GGTCTCAGCAGTAATTCTGGGATAGAGTCCGAAGTCTTGCGGCAAATACCCGAGACGCTCTCGTACCGCTTGTTTGTCTTTGAGGACATCAATCCCATCCAGCGTGACCGATCCAAAATCAGCATCCTGAAGTGTCGCGATGGTTCGCATTAGGGTAGATTTTCCTGCGCCATTTGGACCAAGCAGGCCAAACATTCCCTGAGGGACAGTCAGCGAAATGTCGTTTAGTGCTTTCACTCCATTTGGATAGGTTTTGGAGAGATTTTTAATTATTAATTCCATAGATAAAAGGGTTACAGTGTCAGGTTGGAAAAAGGATACAATAAATAGCAAATCACTTTTTACTCAATTTTTTTGCTTTTTGAATATAAGGAATTGATTCTAAAGACCTTCCTTAAAAAAGGATAATTGCAGTCTACTATACTTAGATGCAGAATTTCCTCTTATGGTCACGGGCTTTTAGGAAAATTATTTATAAAATTAATCCAATTCCTAAAGCCACATTCAACCACATATATAGTGGTATTAGGGATATCGCTTTTACCA
>JBKBUQ010000329.1:0-542 GCA_046289975.1 Flavobacteriales bacterium
TTTCGGAGTGACATGTCTTCAACATGCCGGGTTGCCCCATTCAGGTATCTACGGATCAATTCGTGTGTGCCAATCCCCGTAGCTTTTCGCAGCTTATCACGCCTTTCTTCGCCTCTGAGAGCCTAGGCATCCCCCATACGCCCTTATTTTGCTTATTGTACTTTTTGCCTCTACACACAAGTGCATAGAAACGTGTTCTTTCTACTTTTTAAATTTTCTTATCTCAATATGTCAATGAACTTGTGGCGAGTCGCCACTGACAATAAATTATCAGCGTGACTTTGCCATAGTGGAGAATATCGGAGTCGAACCGATGACCTCCTGCGTGCAAGGCAGGCGCTCTAGCCAGCTGAGCTAATCCCCCATTTTTTAGTTATGAGTTATCAGTTATGAGTTATGAATTATGCTCATAATTGCTCAACTTCCAAAATTTCCTTTTATAAACAATAACAGTCTTTTTAATTTACAATTCACAATTCTGAATTCACAATTTAAAAAGTAGTCCCGCCCAGACTCGAACTGGGGACCCCTACATTATCAGT
>JBKBUQ010000330.1:0-532 GCA_046289975.1 Flavobacteriales bacterium
GGGAGCAGAAAACGAATAACAAAACGTTTTGCCAAATCCATGAATGCTTCGTTGATACCAACACCCATTTTGGCGGATGTGTAAAAATGTGTTGCTCCAACAGAATTGGCATATCTGGCGAGATGCACAACACGACGAAAAAGAAGGTCAGAATCAGAAGAAAGTTGATGGTTGGTGAGAAAGAGAGAGCAAACTGAGAAAGACAGCGCAGAGAGAAAGGTAACCGAGAATGAAAGCAACAAGCAAGGAAGAGTGAGACTGATGAGAAAGAGAAAGAAAAAGAAAGAATGAAAGAGAGAGAGAGAGAGCCAAAAAATTGGTGCAGGCAAAGGAAATACAAGATGTCGAGAAGTGAGAGTGGGCAAGCGGAATGACAGCTTGAGCAAAAACAAAAAGGACGTAAGAGATTGAAGGAACAGGGTAACTGGGAATAAATGCAAAAAAGTCGGAGCGGAGGGAAGAGAGGGTATGAGCAGAAGCCCCCAGCAAAACAAGAGCAGAAGAAAGGGGAAGACATCGATAAAAAAGGATG
>JBKBUQ010000331.1:0-527 GCA_046289975.1 Flavobacteriales bacterium
TTCCTTCCAAGATGGACTATTAGCACCACCGGTGTACACGAGACCTGCAGAGTATAAGGGTGTCGGAGTGCCGGAAGTTTTGCTTTCAGGACATGAAGCCAAGATAAGCGAGTGGAGATTTGAAGCATCGGTTCGCCGAACCAAAGAAAAACGACCTGATCTGCTAAAAGGCACCGGGTGGGAGTAGGCGAGACAAGATTTTAAAAAGTAATTCATTTAAGCCACTGCGGTGGCAAACTGCGAAAGCATAAAATATAGAGCTATGAGCGATCTAATGAAAATTGTAGAAGCGGAATACAGCGAGGCGAGAGCCAAGTTCCCTTCTTTCAAAGCCGGTGATACCATCAACGTACACGTACGAATCAAAGAAGGTAACAAGGAGCGTATCCAGCAGTTTCAGGGAACTGTGATCCAAAGAAAAAACCCGAATACAAACGGCGAAACTTTCACTGTACGTAAAATATCTAACGGAATCGGTGTGGAGCGTATCTTCCCTATCATCTCTCCAGCGATCGAGCAAATCGACT
>JBKBUQ010000332.1:0-527 GCA_046289975.1 Flavobacteriales bacterium
ATTGAGCAAATTGGAAGGCATGCGTTGATCTGTATCCCAATTGCCGGAGTTGTACTTGAGGCGAGTGAAGAAGAAGTTGGCAGTCACAGTTTACAGTGGTCAGTCTCAGTGATCAGTTTGCAGTTTTGTCAGGCTGAGCGGAGTCGAAGCCTTGTTAATTAAATAACAGTGTAAAAACCCTTCGAACTGCCCAACTCACGTTGTTCAGGTGCTCAGGGTGACACGACAGGCAAGCATTCAAACCATTTGAATAATCAGTTTAATGTGATCAGTCGAAGTGGTCAGTCGCGGTTTGTAGAAATCAGTCTCAGTGATCAGTTTTGTCAGGCTGAGCGGAGTCGAAGCCCAGGTTACAGTGATCAGTCGCAGTGGTCAGGATTGTCAGGCTGAGCGGAGTCGAAGCCAAGTTATGTATGTAACGTGTAAATAGTAAAAAGTAAGTAGTAAAGTGTGAATTTCACCTACTACTTACTAATTACCACTTACTAATTACTGATCACTGACCACTACCTACTGAACACTGACCA
>JBKBUQ010000333.1:0-512 GCA_046289975.1 Flavobacteriales bacterium
GCTTATCTCTCGCCATCGGCACTTGGCCATTCACACCAATCCACACGCCTCTCGTCGGCAGCATCTGCAGCGTTGACAAGCGACCGTGGAAGTAGGCACGACAAGCACTCCAAACAGGCAACAACCGTGTCTTCTGAAATCGCAGCGTCGCTCCGAAAGGTCACATAGCCTCGCACACAGTCTCTTTCTCTCTCTCTCTCTCTCTTTCATTCTTTCTCTCTATCTTTTTCTTTCCCCTGCCAGTCTTTATTATTCACTTTCTCTACATCCATAGTCGTGTCGTTTGATAACGGAAGAAATGGACAATTTGACGCGGGATGTTGAGCCTCTTGCCATCATAAACCTGAGCAGCCTGAATGGCTCCTCACGCTTTTTTTTTTTCTTTGTCTTGATTCGCCGCAGCTCTTGTCGCGAAGCACCAAGTCGTCAGGTCGTAGCACTAGGCACCGTCATCACAACCTTGCTCTGCGCCACCTTCAAGACCGCGACGAGAGCGATGAAGATAACGCTAT
>JBKBUQ010000334.1:0-509 GCA_046289975.1 Flavobacteriales bacterium
ACGAGAACGTGAGGAGGAACATCATTTTTCTTCCAAAGTTTTGAACGTTGCTCCACACCAAAACGATGTTGCTCATCAATAATCGCTAAACCTAGATTATGAAATTGGACTTTGTCTTCTAACAAAGCATGAGTTCCAATTAAAATATCTAAAGAGCCGTTTTCTAGGGCTTCATGGATGATTTTTCTATCTGCAGTTTTTGTTGAACCAGTTAATATTTTTATACTGATATTTAGTTCTTTAGCTAATTCTGAAATTCCGTTAAAATGTTGGTTGGCTAAAATTTCTGTTGGAGCCATTAAACAACTTTGAAAGCCATTATCTTTTGCCAAAAGCATACACATTAAAGCTACAATTGTTTTCCCTGAACCTACGTCGCCTTGTAATAAACGATTCATTTGAGCGTTGCTTCCTAAATCGTTGCGGATTTCTTTTAGTACGCGTTTTTGAGCATTCGTTAAATCAAATGGCAAATGATTATTATAAAAATCGGTAAAGTTTTCGCCCAC
>JBKBUQ010000033.1:0-16633 GCA_046289975.1 Flavobacteriales bacterium
GGTTTTGGGGGCAAATGAGAAATTCAATGTCATAGAACACCTCGAAAATCTTGCTGGCAATCAAAAGGGTCGAATTGAAGCATCCGAGATCAAACAGGTAAAAGAATTTGTTCCCTCGTTCAGTTACGGCGATCGCACCCGCAGTTTTTTGAAAGTGCAGGATGGTTGCGATTATTTCTGTTCCTTCTGCACCATTCCGCTGGCTAGAGGTTTTTCACGCAGTCATACAGTGGAAGAAACCGTTAAGGTTGCACGCGAAGTGGCGAATACAGCTGTGAAGGAAGTGGTGTTGACCGGTGTAAATATTGGCGATTTTGGTTCCGGTACTAATGAAAATTTTCTTGATCTGATTCGTGAACTGGATGAAGTGGAAGGAATTGATCGCTACAGGATATCTTCAATTGAACCCAATTTATTAAGCGATGCGATCATCGATTTTGTATCGGTATCCAAACGATTTGCTCCTCATTTTCATGTCCCACTCCAATCAGGTTCCGACAAAATTCTAAAACTGATGCGCCGCAGATACGAGCGTTCGCTCTATGCAGATCGTGTTGCACGTATCAAACAACGGATGCCGGATGCATGTATCGGTGTAGATGTGATTGTTGGTTTTCCCGACGAAACGGATGAGGATTTTCTGGATACTTACGAATTCATCAATAGTCTCGACGTTTCCTACCTGCATGTGTTTACCTATAGCGAACGCGATAATACCACTGCTGTCCGCATGAAAGAGGTTGTTCAGGCCGATGTTCGTAATAAGCGCAGTAAAATGTTGCATATTCTCTCTGAAAAGAAAAAACGTGCTTTTTACGAGGCACAAACCGGTAAGGTGGTTCGTGTATTATTTGAAGCAGAAGAAGAAGAAGGGATGATGTTTGGCTTCAGCGAGAATTATGTTAAAGTTAAATTACTTTTCGATCCTGCACTTGTAAACCGTTTTGCGGATGTCCGCCTTAGCGCAATTGATCGCGACGGTGTGATGAAAACAGAAGTATTAAGTGTGGTTCCTGAAATCCCAATCGCAATCTGATGTATCCTACGCTCTATCATTTTTTTTACGACCTCACCGGATTTGAAATTCCTTTTTTCAGAGCCGTTAACAGCTTTGGTTTCTTTGTTGCCATATCATTTGTGGTGGCCTCCTGGGTCTATTCACGCGAGTTAAAACGGTTGGAAGAGTCCGGTTTTATTCCTGTCGGAAAAATTGTGCGCACTTACGGATTGCCTGTCCCTCTTTGGGATGTTGCCGGGAATGCCTTGTTGGGATTTTTCCTTGGATTTAAAATCATACACGGATTTTTTTATCCCGAGATCTTTTCCAATTTCCCTGCTTTTTTGTTTTCGTTGGAGGGAAATATTTTTGGAGGAATTCTTGGCGGACTGGCAATGGGTGCATGGCGGTATTACGAAGGGAAAAAATTGGAACGTCCAACTCCCGAAGTGCGCGAAGAGGCTTTTCATGCCTACGAACATTTGGGTAAGCTTGTTTTGCTCGCTGTAGTTTGGGGTTTTATCGGAGCGAAATTGTTTGCATGGCTGGAAGATCCGCAACCCCTGGGTGAATTTTTAAGCGATCCTTTTCGTGGTCTTACCATGTATGGAGGATTGATCTGCGCTACCATTGCAATGACTTTATACATGCGTAAGCACAAAATTCCGATTTGGCGTTTTTATGATGCAGGTGCTCCTGCGGTAATGTTGGCGTATGGTGTTGGTCGTATTGGTTGCCATGTTAGCGGTGATGGCGATTGGGGGATTGTAAATACTGCACCAAAACCCGGTTGGATGAGTTTTTTGCCCGATTGGTTATGGGCTTACAACTATCCCAATAACGTAATGAAAATGGGAACGCCAATGAGCGATTGCATTTACAACGATGATTATTGTTACGTGCTCCCGCAAACGGTTTTTCCAACACCTTTTTATGAAACGTTAATGTGTCTCTTGTTTTTTGGAGTGCTATGGATGCTTCGCAAAAGAATTCTTGTTCCGGGTGTTTTGTTTATGGTGTACCTTATGTTGAACGGAGTTGAACGTTTTCTTATTGAAGGGATTCGCGTTAACGACAAATACATGGCGGGTGGAATCGCCTTTACGCAGGCACAGTTGATTTCTTTTGTATTTATTATTGCAGGTGCAGCAGGCATTTTCCTTTTACGTAAGCGACACAGGCAAGCTACATGAGTCTGGTTTTTATAGTTAAAAGTTCAATCCGGCGAAAATCGGCTTTCTATCAGCTTGCTGAGGAGTTTCGGTCGTACGGTTTGTTTGAACAAATTGAAATTCGTGAGACAGAACGCCATCAGCATGCAGTTACCCTTGCATTTCAGGCAGCGCGTGAAGGATTTCAGTATGTGATCGCAGTTGGAGGTGATGGAACGCTGAATGAGGTGATCAATGGCGTGATGGCGCATAAAGAGACATTATCAGTTATTGGTTTTTTACCATTTGGGAGTGCCAACGATTTTTCCCGTTCCTTACCTTGCTTTTATTCTGCTGCTGAAATTGCCGAAGCAATTCGTGTCGGGAAGTTTTATTCCTGTGATCTTGGTTTTTTAAATAGTGTTGACCTCGAAAGCAAAACCATAAAAAATTGGTTTGTGAATGTTTTTGATGCTGGGATCGGTGCTGTTGTTGTGAAAAAAATCAATCGTTCGCAAAAATGGCTAGGGGCAAGAATTGCGTACGCGCAGGCAATATTCACAACTTTTCTTACTTACGCTCCTTCCGAAGCGCGCATTCTGATTGATGGTACAGAATACAAAAAAAAGATAATGACCATAGTAGTTGCCAATGGAAAAGGCTTTGGTAACGGATTGATCATTGCACCGGATTCCAAACTGGATGATGGGAAATTTGATATCATCATTATCGGAAATGTGGGGGTTTTTCAATACCTCAAATACATCTCCCGCATCCGCAAAGGAGAAAAAGTAATTCATCCGGAAGTCATTTACCTCTGCGGAAAACAGTTGTCGATTGAACCTGTCGGACATTCCCTGATGGTGGAATACGATGGTGAATTTGGAGGCTATGCACCTGCTTCCGTCGACATGCACCGTTCTGCAATCAAATTGCTGATTCCAGTGGAATCAAACAATAGCGGTTGTTGATTTGGGTTTCGATACCAACATCAATCCTGCAAAAACAAGCAAACCGTTTACCCCCAATAATTCATAGCCAAATTCGTATCCTCCCAAAATAGTTTTGGAACAAGTACTAAGTAACCACGATAACAGTGGAGCAAGAATACAGATGACCGGAACCCATTTGTCCTTAGCAATGCGTGTGGTGTAAATTCCAAATGCAAAAAGTCCAAGTAATGGTCCGTAGGTATATCCTGCAATTGTGAGAATGGTATTGATGATGGCATCATTGTTCATCGCATCAAATATGAGAATCACGATTAAAAGCGTAAACGCAAATGAAATATGTATGATGTTTCTGATACGGTGTTTGGATGCTTCGCTCTTAGCAGTATTCTTATCCATGCCCAGAATATCAATGTAGAAAGAGGTAGTTAAGGTGGTGAGAACAGAATCTGCGCTCGAAAAGGTTGCTGCTGTTAAACCAAGAATGAAAACAATTCCCGGAAACATACCTAAATGTTCCATCGCCAGATTTGGAAATACTTTATCGGTTAACACATCTCCATTTGCTGCAAGGGGTAATGGAATTTCTGCACTGGCATAATACTGGTAAAGCAAAACACCTAAAGCGAGAAAGAAAACATTAACGATCATCATCACAAAACTGAATGTGCGGATATTTTTTTGAGCTTCTCCAAGTGATTTGCAGCTCAGGTTTTTTTGCATCATGTTCTGATCAAGACCGGTCATGGCAATTGCTGTTAGCATTCCACCGATAAACATTTTTGGAAAGAAACTTTTCTTTTGCCAGTTCCAGAAAAAGGTTTCGGTATGCGGATCCGACCAAATTCCACTGATCATTTCTCCAATTCCCTTTCCGGTTGAATGCATAATGGCAAGAATTGAAAGGTTGACAGCCAATAGCAGAACAGCCGATTGAAGGACATCAGTCCAGACCAGTGTTTTAATTCCTCCTTTGAGCGTGTACACCAGCATGAGCAGAATAATTACCGCAACAGAAGCTGCAAAGGGAATGTTGAGTTGTTGTAAGACAAATAAATGGATTACACCGGCAGCGAGGTACAGTCTTCCGCCTGCACCAAGTAATCGCGACAAAAGAAAATAAACTGATCCTGTACGTTCCGAATACGATCCGATGCGTATTCCAAGGTAGGAATAGATGGACGTCACATTCAATCGGTAATACAGCGGCAATAAAATTTCCGAGATCACAAAGTATCCTGCAAAATAGCCGAACACCAGTTGCAGGTAAGCGAAATTACCGGAATAAACAGCACCCGGAACAGAGATGAATGTTACACCCGAAAGCGAATCTCCAAGCATACCGAATGCCACAGCCAGCCAGGGCGATTTTTTATTGCCGAGAAAATAAGAATTGGCATCAGCCTTGCGTGAAGTGAACCAGGATATGGTTACCAGAAGCGCAAAATAGCTGAGGAGAATGGTAATGACCAGCGAAGGATTCATACTGCTAAAATACATTGTGATCGGGATTAGATGGTGTAGGTAAGTGCGAGATTTCCACAAAGACTTGCTTACAGTGTATGGAAAAGTTCGATTTTGTTCGTTTATTTGACTGTATGATCAGTATTCGCTCCATTGAGAAGAGTTACGGTGCTTTAAAGGTCCTGAAGGGGATTGATTTTGATATTGCTGCCGGTGAAATCATTTCCATTGTAGGTTCTTCCGGAGCGGGGAAGTCGACACTCTTGCATATTCTGGGTACACTGGATGTTCCTGATAAGGGGACATACCTCTTTAACGAGCAGGACATAGCGGGAATGAATAATGCGGGTCTCGCTTCGTTTAGAAACAAGAACATTGGATTTGTTTTTCAGTTTCATCAGCTGTTGCCCGAATTCAATGCGCTGGAAAATGTGTGTATGCCTGCACTCATTGCCGGAAATTCGTTGCGCGATGCAGAACCTCGTGCAGTGGAATTGCTCGATTATCTGGGATTGAAAGACCGGATGCATCACAAACCATCTGAATTGTCGGGCGGAGAACAGCAAAGGGTGGCTGTTGCCCGTGCGCTGATGAATAAACCTTCTTTGGTCCTTGCCGATGAACCTTCGGGAAATCTTGATTCGGTAAATGCCCGGGAATTGCACAAATTGTTTTTTGAGTTGCGCGATAAGTTCAACCAGTCTTTTGTGATCGTCACCCATAACGAAGAACTCGCAAACATGGCTGATCGCAAGCTAACCATTTGCGACGGAGTTATTGTTCCGTAAAATGTTTTCCGGCGATATCAAACAATTCCTGGATGAGATGACGGATCGTTTTGAACGTGCCGATTTTATTGAAGCAGATCCCATTTCTATCCCACACCAATTCAACCTTAAGGAAGATATCGAAATTTCCGGTTTTCTCTCGGCCTCTATCGCTTGGGGTCAGCGTGCTACCATTGTAAAAAATGCTGGTAGAATGATGCAGATCATGGGGAATTCTCCTTACGATTTTGTGATGGATGCCAATCCTGCGCAATTGGAACGCTGTTCTGCTTTTGTGCATCGTACGTTTAATGGTTCCGATTTTCGCGGTATACTTCTTGCGCTTCGTAAAATCTACAGTGAAGATGGAGGATTAGAAGGCGTTTTAACGGGAGAAGGAACTGTGTTTGAACGGATAGCGCTTTTGCATAGGGTTTTTGAAATGCATTTACAGGAACGAAGAACACTGAAGCATATCAGTGACCCTGTGAGTGGATCTGCTGCAAAACGATTGAATATGTTTTTGCGCTGGATGGTGCGGAGCAACAAACGGAAGGTTGATTTCGGAATCTGGAAAAACAGTTCGGCAGCCGATTTGATTTGTCCTTTGGATGTGCATACCGGGAATGTTGGACGAAAACTGGGTCTATTGCACCGATCACAGAATGATTGGCTTGCGGCGGAGGAGTTGACGCAATCGCTCAGGGAATTTGATGCTTTAGACCCTGTAAAATACGATTTCGCACTATTTGGTTTGGGGGTGATCGACCACTTTTAGTATATTAAAGAAAATCTTGAACGATGTTACGTTTTCTCCTGATTTGTTTTTCCCTGTATTTGCTTTGCGGGAATGCCAATGCCGGTTTCGATATCGATTCCATGCGGAAGGCAACTGCCTCAGTGAAGCCTGATACCAGCCGCACCCTGGCGTATTTCTACCAAATGAAAGCAATCAGGAAATCCGGTGATTACCAGACGGCTGTTGATTTAGGATATGTTGGTCTTGAAGAATGTTCCCTGGTGAATGATTACCATGCAACTGGTTATATTTGGGGAGAGCTGGGTTTGTCCTATGATTATCTGAATTATGCTGATTCCTGCAAAAAGTATTTCTCAAAAGCGTTTTTTTATTTTGCCAGAGCAGAGCGTTGGGATAATTTGGTTGGTATTTTCACCAATCTGGGAGTGCACTTTTTGATCAATGAAGATTATTCCAACGCATTGTATTATATGTTGGCGGGACTGAAAGTCGCTGAGCGTTTAAACAAACCGCAATACATCAATGTGCTATCGCTCAATATTGGGTTGATCTATTTTAAACTAAGGGATTATGAGCATGCGCGTCCTTATTTTATCAAGACAAAAGAATCTTCTGCGAAAAGTGGTGATCTAGTTTATCAGAAATATGCAGAAGGAAATTTAGCTGCTGTTTATTTTTATACCGATAATTTCGATAGCGCTTATTATTACTACACCTGTGTATTGTCGTTTTACAAAATGATTGGCGATAAGGTTGAATTAGCCAGTTTTTCGAATAACATGGGTGCAATTCATCGTAAGCAAAACAATTTGGATAGTGCTGAATACTATTACAATTTGAGCCTTTCTTTGCGGAAGGAACTCGGTCAGGAACCCACTGTTGAAGAGTTGAATAATCTTGCGATTTTATACGAGCAAAAAGGAGAATTCAGGAAAGCCGAAGAATTATTGAACAAGGCGTTAACAATTAATAATGGGAATTTTTCACGCAGTCAACGAGAATCCAGTTATCGGATCCTTTTTCAGGTGCTTGAAAAACAAGGAAAATATAAGGAAGCTGTTCATATTGGGAAAAAATACCTTGAGATTAAAGATTCTATATACAAATCTTCCCGACTAAGCGAGATCAGTGATTTACGTACGCAATACGAAGTGGAGAAAAACGAAGACAGAGTACGAAAGGAAGAAGCACTTGAGAAGGGGAAACTGAATGCCATAAGTCGCGAAGAGCGTAAGCGAAGAAACCTGATTATTGTGTTTTTATCGACGGGTGTTTTATTTGTAGGGTTATTTACATTTTTTCTGTTTCAGAGGTTTCGTATTACTAAACGCCAGAATGAGATCATTGAAAAGCAGCGCCTGGAAGTAACGCGTCAGAAACACCTGGTTGAAGAGAAAAACAAAGAGGTGATGGATTCCATTACTTATGCCAAGCGATTACAATCTGCCATTCTTCCACCTGTTTCAGCTTACAGCGATCATTTTCGCGATTCATTTGTGTTGTATCAGCCAAAGGATATTGTTGCGGGTGATTTTTTCTTTCTGGATACTGTAGGGCCCACCGTAATTTTTGCTGTTGCAGATTGTACGGGGCATGGTGTCCCGGGTGCTATGGTGAGTGTGGTTTGTTCCAATGCTTTGAGTCGTTCTGTAAATGAATTTGGATTAACCGATCCCGGTAAGATCCTGGATAAGGTTACCGATCTTGTACTGGAAACGTTTTCGAAAGGTGGTGAAGAAGTTCGCGATGGAATGGATATCTCTCTTGGTAGTTATAATTCCGAAACCAAAGAGTTGTTCTGGGCCGGTGCCAATAATGGATTGGTGCTAATTCGAAAGAATGAAATCACCGAACTTAAGCCGGATAAACAACCTGTTGGAAAATATCTTGAACGCCGCAATTTTACAGCGCAGCGAATAGTGTTGCAGCCTGACGATTGTCTGTATTTTTTTTCCGACGGCTATGGTGATCAGTTTGGCGGGGAATTGTCTTCCGGAAAAGCGGGGGGTAAAAAATTCAAGGAAGGAAACCTGAAAAAGTTGTTGCTGGATATCTCCACAATCCCTATGGAACAACAGGAGAAATTGCTTTGGAACCGTCTGGTCGAATGGCGAGGTGAATTGGAGCAGATCGATGACATCTGTATAATGGGATTGCGAATCTGATTGCTTTCAATCAGAACAAACTTCCCTGCAATCCCGCCGGATCAACCCATTCTTCAATGATTTTCGGATCGCTGTCTTCTGCATTTTGCAATAATTTATCGGAGATGGTCCAGGCCTGCATGTTTTGATCTGCGTGAGGGCGCATCAGTTTTTCAAGTTCACTATGCGATAACGTATTATCGAGCCATTTTTCTTCGTCCGCTCTTTCGAGGATAAGTGGCATACGCTGTTTGGTGTTGTGGATCTTGCCTGTCAGTAAATTTGCCTCAGTCGTAACAATGGAAAATGTTTCTATTGCCTTGCCGCTTTCGGGGTCTATCCAGCTTTCGTGTATTCCACCCATCGATAACAAAGCTGCGTCATTCAACGAAATAAAATAGGGTGTCTTTTTTTTTCCTTCATGCATCCATTCAAAATATCCTGTTGCCGGTATCAGACAGCGTTTGCTGAGAATGGCGGTTTTAAAGGATGGTTTTTCAAAAATACTTTCAGCCCTTGCATTGAGTGTTTTAATCCTGATCTCAAATGCATCCTGCCTGCTGCGGGTCCACGGCGGACTGAGTCCCCAGCGAATATGATCAATGCTTTCAGGATCTTGCATGGTGATCACAGCGCATTTTGGGAATTGAAATCCGTTCTCCCGGTATTTTGGTCGGTGTTGGGTCGGATCCTTGAATTTTGCCTTGTAGCGCAATTCAATGTCTTCAACTTTCTGACTATTGCTCTTAAAATAACACACGATTAAAGGCGGATTTGTTGTGTTTTTTCAAATTCCCGGTTTAGTATTCGGATCTAATTTAAGATTTATCCTTTTCTTACAATAGATTTGCATTATGATTAGCTGGAGAAAGTGTTCGTTTGAAGATATCGCCCTTATTTCTGCCTTGGCTGAAAAAATTTGGCGGGTGCATTATCCTCCTATCATAGGTATGGATCAAGTTGAATACATGCTGGGTAAAATGTATTCTTCGGAAGCACTTCATCAACAAATGCAAGAGGAACAGGTTTTTTACCTTATCCTTTTCGGGAATCAAGAGGTAGGTTTTGTAGCTGTTAGCCTGAAGTCTGATTGTGAATTGTTCCTTCATAAGTTTTATATCGACGATTCCATGCAGGGGAAAGGTGTAGGTGCAACGGTGTTTCAATTTATTCTCGATGCTTATCCGCAAATTACAACAGTACGTTTAACTGTTAATCGACAGAATTACCGTTCCATTAATTTTTATTTTAAACTAGGCTTTCGCATCGATCAGGTTGCCGACTTCGATATTGGTGATGGGTATGTGATGAACGATTTTGTGATGGTGTACCGTCGTCCCTGAGTAAATTTTTCTTCATTTTTGTATCGGGACATATTCCATTTTTTCCATTTTCTCTACTTGCAGACTCGCAGATCCGAATTCATCGGCTACTGTTCCCCGCATCAGGTAAATTCCATTTCCTTTAAAGCGGTAACGTTCGAGCGTGTCGGGGAAATGTACGGTGTCGAAAAATTGTCCTTTGTGATCGATGAAACAACCAAAATACATGAGTTCACCGTGCTTAGTGCGCACGGGTTTAGGAGTGACCAGATAACCCAGCATGCGGATGCTTTCTCCGCAGTGTTGCAGCATTTCATGGGCCATGATGTCGCCTCTGAATTTTGTTTTCAGCAGATCAAACCAACCGCATAGAGGAAATCCGAGGAGTTCGATTTCATCGTATGCTTTTTGCAGTGGGTGTTCATCGAATGCCGGTAAATCGAATTTTCGCACTTCTGTCTTGAACAAATCATTTGAGGGTGTGCTGCGCTTTTTTCCATTGAACAGAAAATGCGCTTGCCAAAGTAATTCCTGTTTGCTTTTTCCGGTAAAACGCAGTGATCCCATGCGTATAAGCAATACAAGTTGCTCCAGCGTAATGGGTAGTCGCGCTACAAGATCTTCGAGCGATTCGAAGGCGCCGCATTCATGACGGTTTTCGAGTAGCATGTTTACCGTGTTGCGCTCCAGGTGTTGCATGTGCACAAATCCCAGCCAAATAGTAGTGCCGCTGATACTTGTAACGTAATGACTCTTATTCACGCATGGTGCCTCAATACTTGCGCCTGCCATTCGCGCTTCGTGTACATAAAGTTCGGTGCGGTAGAATCCGCCAAAATTGTTGATGACACCCACCATGAACTCCAGCGGGAAATAGGTTTTCAGGTAAAGACTCTGATAGCTTTCTACTGCAAAGGATGCGGAATGTGCTTTTGAAAAGGAATACCCCGAAAAACTTTCAATTTGCCGCCATACTTCCTTTGCTATGGCTTCCGGATAACCACGCTCTCTGCAATTGCGGAAAAAAGTTTCGGTAATGCGTTCCATCTCTCCTTTGCCTCTGTATTTTCCGCTCATCGCTCTTCGTAAGATGTCTGCATCGGCAAGATCTATTCCTGCAAAGTGATGCGCTACCTTGATCACGTCTTCCTGATACACCATCACGCCATATGTTTCCTGTAATAATTCTTCCATTTTAGGATGCAGATACTGAAATCCCTTCGGGTGATGAAAACGCTGAATATATTCTTTCATCATTCCGCTGCTGGCAACGCCCGGACGTATGATCGACGAGGCTGCCACAAGTGTGAGGTAATTATCACAGCGCAATTTAGTAAGCAATTGGCGCATAGCAGGCGATTCAATGTAAAAGCAACCGATCGTGTTCGCAGAACGAATCTGATTACGAACCTTACTGTCGGTCTTAAAACTTTTCACGTCGTGGATATCAATATTGATCTTCCTGTTTTTTTGTACAATATCCACAGCGTCTTTAATATGCCCCAAACCGCGTTGAGAGAGAATATCATATTTGTAAAATCCTATGTCTTCTGCCACATACATGTCCCAATGCACAATGGGAAATCCTTTAGGCATCATTTGCAATGCGGTGTAATTGTACAGGGGTTCTTCCGAAATAATAATTCCACCTGCATGAATGCCAAGGTAGTTGGGAAAGTTTTCCATCATCTTGCCATAATGAAAAATCGCTTTAGTGATGTTGTCGCGCTGTTCGATTTTATCGGGATGATTGGCCAGTCCGTCAATCTCCTCCTTGGGCAGGCCAAAAACTTTTCCCAGTTCGCGAATGATCGAGCTTCCCTTGAATGTTGTATAGGTGGCAATTTGCGCTGTGTACTGTTTGCCGTAACGCTTAAAAATATAATCAATGATGATGTCGCGTTCGTCCCATGAAAAATCAATATCAAAATCAGGAGGCGAACTGCGGTGAGGATTGATGAAGCGCTCGAAGTAGAGGTCGAGTTCGATCGGACAAACATCCGTAATACCCATGCAATATGCAACAATACTGTTGGCGCCGGAACCTCTTCCTACATGGTGGAATCCTCTGCTGCGTGCGTAGCGGATGATGTCGTGTGTAATGAGAAAATAAGCTGAAAAACCAAGTTCCTCAATGATGCGCAGTTCTTTTTCGACACGTTCACGGGCGGTGGTATTTTTTTTTCCGTAGCGGTATTCAAGTCCTTCCTTCGCCAGTTTGTGGAGGAGTTCGCGGTCATCTTCTTCTGTTGAGGTGAAGTGTTTTCTGTTTTTTACGGTTTTGTATTCGAGCTGTATGCTGCATTGTTCAATGATCTTTTGTGTGTTGCTAATTATTTCCGGAAACAGAATGAATTTTTCGCGCAGGTCTTTTTCACTGATGAAATGTTCGTCCTCCGCAGCATGCTCTTCTTTTTCCAGTTTGCTGATGAGTATGTTTTTGTCGATACTCCGCAATAAGCGATGCAGGTGATAGTGGTGTTTATCGGCCTTTATGCTTACCGGTTGCCAAACCACCATTTTGTGCGATTGCTCACGGAAAGGAAGTTGTATCAGCTTATTAATCTGGCGGTGACAAACTCCGATGAATTCGTTTTTTCGCAGTTGCTTCACCGCTATCTTTTCCATCGGGTAAATAAAAAAACAATGTTCAGTCTCCGGCGCGCGGTCCGGAAGTTGTTGTTCGTCCTGAAGTCGTGTACTCAATAGCCGGCACAGCTCTTCGTACCCTTTGTTGTTTTTTGCTAGACCGGTATACAGTATTTTTTGCTCATCATCACGAAACTCGATACCCAGTGCAGGACGAATACCTTTTTCATTACACTCCTTCACAAAATCAAACGCTGCCGAAGTATTGTTGATGTCGGTAAGCACCATTTCTTTCACACCATGCACTACTGCTTCCTCCACCAGTTGTTCTACCGATAGCGTTCCATACCGAAGCGAATAATATGTGTGACAGTTGAGGTACATTGGGGTGAATGGTGAACAGTGAACGGTGACTGGTGAATAGTAAATGGTGAACAGTGATTGGTGATCCCGACGCGATTGGTCGGGACAGGCCAGTAAACGGTGATGAATTTTTAACTGATAACTCTTAACTGATAACTCTTCAGTAATTGGCTCTGAAGCAGAAATCTCCTTGTAGTCGATTTCGCTACAGGATAGATTGGTTCATCGTTAACACGAGCGTCTGATGGTTTGAGTGCCGAAGCGTTTGTTGATTTTATCCATTGCCTGGTAGAGCTTAATTTTTTCTTCGGTATCGTCGAACAGATCGATCTGTTGTTGTCCGCCTACCAGATGACTTACGCGTACTCCTATAAGGCGAATGAGCATGCGTCGTTCGTATAGTCGTGAGAAAAGTTCTTTGGCTTTGGTGATGAGGTGTTCATCGATAGCGGTATAAGGAATCATAGCTTGTTTGGTATGCGTGTCGAAATTTGAATAGCGGATTTTTACGGTGATGCAGGAGCAGAGTTTTTCTTCTTTTCTTAAGGAGAAAGCGAGCTCTTCGCACATGCTTACAAGTTTGTAGTTGAGCATTTCCACATTGATGGTGTCTTCTTCGAATGTTGTTTCGGTAGAGATCGATTTGCGTTCGGAGTAGGGGACAATCGGACTCTCGTCGATGCCGTTTGCGCGCTCCCAGATCATGCGTCCGTGTTCGCCCAATGCTGTGTGCAGCATTTCCGGAGGCATCTGCTGCAGGGTGTGTACTTTTTCCACTCCCATTGAACGCAACAGGGTGTAGGTTTTTTCGCCTACCATCGGAATTTTTTTGATGGATAATGGAGCGAGAAAAGGTTTTTCTGTTCCGCGATCTACTTTTTGCTGACCATTTGGTTTTGCTTCTCCGGTGGCGACTTTCGATACGGTTTTGTTTTGCGATAATCCAAAAGAGATGGGTAGTCCTGTTTCACGAATAATTTTCTGACGCAGTTCCGTTGCCAGTTTGTAGCTGCTGAAGAAGCGTTCCATTCCGCTGAGGTCGACATAGAATTCATCGATCGATGATTTTTCATATACAGGAACATTCTCGCGTACGATATCGGTTACCATTCCCGAATATTTGGTGTAACTCTCGTAGTCGCCACGAACGATAAGAGCATCGGGACAAAGTTTTTTTGCCATACGTATGGGCATTGCTGAGTGTACACCGAAACGACGCGCTTCGTAGCTGCACGAAGAGACCACACCCCTGTCGCTCGTGCCGCCGATGATGACCGGTTTGCCGATGAGCTTCGGGTTGAGCAGACACTCGACCGATACGAAGAAGGAGTCGAGATCCATATGTACGATGTTGCGTTCCATAGTTGTATGTCATTTAGTCCGTGGCATCCGATATGTAGCCGGGGGCATCCGATATGTAGCCGGGGGCATCCGATATGTAGCCGGGGGCTTAAGCCCCCGGCTACATATCCGGGAACCTCATTCCAAATATATACATATCGACGAATTTTTCATCACGTAATGATGAAAAATTCGTCATTATAATTAATTTCGTTTCATAATTAGATAGTTTTATGATTAAGACATCATCGAAGACATTGATTTACATACATGTTGTGTTTTCCACGAAGTACCGACGTCCTACGATTCGCCAGGAGGTTGAAGGGGCAGTATATTCGATCATCCGTGCACAATGCGTTGAGCGAAAGATCTCATTGATCGCCCTCGGGGGCATGTCTGATCATGTGCATATGTTGTTGGTGTTGCCGTGTCATCTACCACTCTCTGAAGTTGTTGGAAGGATTAAAGGCGCAAGTTCCAAAGCAGTAAACGATGCCGGTCTCGTTCCAGGTGGATTTGCGTGGCAGGTGGGATATGGCGCATTCTCTGTGTCGGAGCAGGGAGTGAATGTGGTTAGAAGGTATATCGAAAACCAAAAGGAACATCATTCCACAAAGGGACTATTGTCCGATTGGGAATTACCGGATTGATGCACTCCTGTGGAAAGTCATTATCTTGTTCTTGTGTTTTGGAATTATTCTTGCAGTATTCCATTCCCAAATCATTGAGCTATGAAACGTGTCTTATTTTTCTCCGCAGTAGTTTTACTATTATGCTCCTCCTTTTCCTGGTTTCAGTCGCGCGATGCGGTGGTGGAATCTAAGTCCGGATTGGGTATATTTATTATGTGTGAGCCGGTTCAGGCGTACGATAAACTTTTTGTTGTTAAGACCGCGCATAAATCATCCAAGTATGTAGGCGGACTTCCGGTGGGGGTTGTGTGGGGAATAGATGATCCCATCGATCGCCTTGTTCAACGTGCTCTTCGTAAGGGACGAAAAAAAAATATTGATGCAATCATTACCTCTGATGCAAGGATGGCGGTAGCGATAAAATTCAGAGGAGCGCCAACAGTGGATGAACGAATCCGTGCGCGTCCGGTAAGTATTAGCGGAGTGGATGTGTATGTGAAGAGCAAACCACAATCGTCGTACCTCGAAGTAGCTACGATTTCCTTAAAGACAGAGAACAGACTAACTGTGCCGGGTATTGATACAGACAGACTGGCAAAGATGATTCAGACTTTGATCGAACAGGGAAAGAAAGCTGGATATACTTTTCAGGGGTTGATCACAAGTGATGGGGTAAGTGCAACGTTGATTTCTTACAAGTAGATGGAATGTACTTATAATTCTCCTGCAAGTAATAAGGCCAGGAGGATAATCAGTACCAGTACAAAAAACATATAAGGGTTTTTGTAAAGTGGTTTTTTCGGACGCTTGGTAACAGTATCGTATTGGTGTTTCAAACGCGAAAAATCCTGGTACTTCATCATCTCTTCATCAGAGATCTGCTGACCATTATTTTCTTTATGTAGTTTATATTTTTTCATTTCCGCCCCTGGCGTTCGTTGAATTTTTGTTTCAGTTTTTCAAGTGCCCTGTACACTTTCATCTTGGCATTTGCTTCAGTTATGGTATACATTCCTGCAATTTCCAGGAACGAAAGTTTTTGCATAAACCGAAGCTCAATCAGCACATTTAATTCCTCCGGAAGTTCTGCAAGCGCATCCAGAATCAGGGTGCAGTTTTCTTCGGAGTAAAGTTCGTTTATTTCTTCTATCATCTCAACAGCATCCGATTCTTTTACTTCGATATCCGATTCGCGTTTCGATTGCCGGAAGTACATGTTTACTTCATTTGATGCAATGCGGTAGAGCCAGGAAGAAAAGGGGTGGCCGTGGTCGCGGTATTTGCCAAGGTTAATCATCGCTTTCAGAAAAACCTGTGCAGTCAGATCGCCACTAAGTTGCTTGTCGCGGATGCGGTGATGGATAAAGAGAAAAATGGGTTTGTAATAGTGATCATACAACACCGCAAAGCGGGCGGGATCGGCCTTTGCAGCATTGATCTGCAAAAGCTCTTCCTCCCTGCTGTATTTGGTGTTGTTGTTTTGCATGCCGTTCATTCACATCGCTATTACTACAATGTGCTTTCATAGAAAAGTAACAGAATTTTTTAATCCTCTTTAAATTAATCAGTTGCGATGTTTGCTGACCAGTTTCCGGCAGAAGAACTTAGCGATCGGCTAATTCGAGCAATCCCTTTACCAGTTTGTCCAGATCACTTGTTGAAGTATAAACATGTGGTGTTACTCTGATTCCGTTTACTTTCTGCCATTCGATGGCTACTGTATGTACGCTGAACTTATCAAATAAATAGGATTCGATCTCGGTTGCCTTTTTACCTTCAATTCCAACCGTTGCAATAGCACACGAGGCATGATCGGAAAGTGGAGAATAGAATTTGATTTTAGGATGGTGTTTAACTTTATTCACCCAGTAATTTTTCAACCAGCGAAGCCGTTCTTCCTTGCGTTTACTTCCAATGGATTCATGAAAACTAATTGCTCTGCCAATTCCCATTTCTGCAGGGAAAGAACGTGTGCCCAAGGCTTCAAATTTGCGGATGTCATCGCTTTTCGGATTTTCGCTCGACATTATCGGCCACAGGCTTGCAATGCGTTCTTTTTTCACATACAACATTCCTGTACCAAAGGGTGCACATAACCATTTATGCAATGATGTTCCAGCAAAGTCACAACCAATATCGTGCAGATTCATTTC
>JBKBUQ010000033.1:16643-22695 GCA_046289975.1 Flavobacteriales bacterium
CGTAATGCGCAAAAGAATGGGCTGCATCCATAACCGTTAAGATGTTTTTTTTCTTTGCTTCTTCACAAATGCGTTTTGCAGGTAAAATATGACCTGTCCAGTTTATGACTTGCGTTAAGTGTATCACTTTTGTTTTTGTACTGATCGCATCGGTAAATAATTTCACGACTGCTTCCTCATTATCGAGACCAACAGGAATATCGATCCACACGAGTTTGATGCCTTCGCGTTGTTCCCTTTGCATCCAGGCGTGGCGCATGTTGGGATAGTCGTAATTCGTTACGATTACCTCATCTCCTTTTTTCAAATCAATTCCGTAAATGATAATGTCCAGCGCTTCGGTGGCGTTGCGGTTTATTGAAATTTCATCGGGATCAGCACCGGCAAGTTTTGCAAGGTCGCGACGCACATCTTCTCTTCCCTTATCCAGAACCCTCCACATGTAATAGGTAGGAGCTTCGTTCGAAAAACGATTGTAATGTTCAAACGCTTCCTGCACGACTTTGGGTTGAGGACTTACTCCTCCATTGTTGAGATTAACGATGTTTTGAGATACAGTGTAGGAGTGACGTACCCACGACCAAAAATCGTCTTCACTTGTATTGAGTGGCGGAGCAATCTGCGAAAATGATAGATCGCTTACCGACAATAATCCAAGTCCGCCTGCAGCTTTGGCTGTAGTCGATAAAAATTTTCTGCGGGATGCGTCCATAGTAATAGCTTTCCTGCAATATAACCGATAATGGGGAATAATGGAAGGGAGAATTTACTAACCGAGCACCTGAATTTGTGAATTCAGGATATCGAGCAGGATTTCAAGTTTTTTGAGCAGATCTTCTCTCTTTTTTGAAGGGAAAACGACTTGGTTCATGAATTCTTTTTGCAACACTACCATGTCTCTTAATACACTTCTTGGATCCTGATCGGGGTCGAGTATTTCGATGGGTTTGATGTCCATGATCTCAGCGATGCGAATAAGTCGTTCTACGGTAAGATCCACATCATTACTTTCAAGTCTAGCATAGCTACGTGGAGAGATGCCAAGTCGCTCGGCAATTTGGTCCTGCGAAATATTTCTTGCTTCACGCAAAGAGCGAATGCGGATATGAATCGCTGTAAGTTCCTCCATAATCTGCGGTAAAAATAGCAGCATTAGGGAATTATCAGGATGATTTTAGCTAAAAATGGAGGGGATTATTAAAATTCTAACGAATGATAAATCAATAATTTAAAGCGAATAATTGCATTCGAAAAATAGCGATTTAATTAACAATTGTTGAGCATACAGTGAAAAATTACTGTCGTAAATGCATGAGATAGTTTACAGAATCAGGGCCACTATTGAAAAGCAGATCGATAACCGAAAGGTTGGGGATAAATGGATGTCTGTCTGAAAACACTTGAGTATATTCAGGAAAGGATTCCGGATCGTTTTCATTGAATGATTTGCTTCTGAAATCTGTAAAATCAGATGGATAGAATTCAATGTATGCTGAACTGAGTTGAAGGTTTTTTTTAAGATTCAAACATTTGTCGAGAACCTGAAGCAGTTCCAGATCAAACTCTATCAGCCAATCGTGTTTTTTTTCGAATACCGGAGAAAATAAATGTTCGTAATACTCAAAAAAAGGGGCGTTTTTATAAGCTGAGAGGATGGTCCGCCAATGGTTACGCTGCCAGTTATCGCGATGGGCAATGCGGATATCCTTCACCGGTGTTTTGCCACTTCTGCCTTTTTCAACGGGAATAATAAGTGTAATCGGACCATTTGCTCCCAGCACAGAACATCGGTTTCGCAAGGTTTGTTTCGGGAAGTGCTCCATGCTCTCGATCAGTACGTTCGCATGCCGTATGTACTCCGCAAAATAGGAGACGGGGGGAAGATAGGCGATGGGTAACACAGAATTCACATTGCGAATATAAGGTTCCCTATCGCAGACTCTGTTTGAATTCCTATTTTCGTTCTGTGCTGAGGCGATTGAATTATTTGTTGTGGATTGTTCTGTGGGCTATACCAATTTCCGGTTTAGCTCAGGATCCTGCATTTTTTCGGATCTCATCCGAACAAGGCCTTCCGAGTAATGAGGTATATACGGTTCATCAGGATAAAAAAGGTTTTATCTGGATTGGCAGCGATGCAGGTTTATTCAGGTATGATGGGTTTCGTTTTAAGCGGTACAAGTCTTCTGGACAAAAATCAAGAGCGCTCACAGGATTGGCAGAATCCTCCGATGGAACTATTTATTCCTTTTCCTTCGCAGGACAAATTTTTCGGACCTCCGGAGATTCACTGATAGAACTACCTGATTGGGGTCGTCCGCTCAATAGCATCTCCATGGGCTATTTGAAGAATAAAGGTGAGGTTTTGTGGGTAACTGCTCTGGATGGTGTTCATGGTTATTCAGTTGCGAATAAAGAATGGATCCTTTTTGACGATTACTCAGAACATCTCAAGGAAAAAGATTACCGACTAGTGGCTTCCGGGATAAGCAGTGATAACAATTTTTCATTCCTTCACTCTGCAGGCATAGGTATAATTGATCAGTCTGGTGAGACTTCTGTCATCTATGTAAATGATTTTGTTGACCATGGAATGTATTTTCTAACAGAAAAAAATGAGGAGTACTGGATATTTAGTCTTGATGGATCAAGAGTTTTAAAAAGCAGAAAAAGCAGAATCGAACCGTTTTTATTGGAGCCATTAACCACAGCGTTAAGGGGAAGGAAACTGACCTTTGTTCAGTGGATAGGTGATGAACTTTTTATTGGTACACATTCCGGATTGATCATTTTTAATGATTCGACAAAATCGGTGCGTGAATATTTTCAATCTACTCCCGTATCCCGAATTATAAAAGATCGTGAAGGTGTTTATTGGTTAACGTCTTTATCCGAAGGGATTTTTAGAATTCCATCATTTGAGAATGAAGTGTGGAGAATTCAAACCCAATCAGGACGCAGTATTCCGATTACCAAGATGGATGGAAGCCCCGATTATATTTATTGCTCAACAGGACAGGGACAAATTGGCGTTTTAAATAAAAGCACCAGGGAATGGAAGGAAATCCCCATGCCCGTTCAGGCCGATCCCCAGACTTTGTTTATCGATAAGGACCGTCGAGTTTACCTTTCGATAATGAATACAATCTATGAGTTGAAAGGCGAACAATTCATTCCGATGGTAAGCACTGTTTCGTCCTGTAAATCTATTTTTCGCATAGCCAACGGTTATTTGTTTGCATCTTCTATCGGATTGTTTTTTCTTCCTGAAATAAGTGATCGCCATCAGTTGAAAACCTTATCCAGATCGTGGTCGCGTGAATTTCAGCCTCACCATAACAAACCTGGCGCTTATCTTGCAGCAACCGACAATGGGGTTCTGGAAATTATTCCGCAATCCGATTCTTTTGTGGTGCGAAATTTTTGTCTTGAGGGTCAGCAAGTATTATCAATTCAGGCGGATACTTTAACTCATTCTCTTTTCTCCTTAACAGCCTCCGGATTACTGTTGATGGTTGACCAACAAGGAGAACGATTGATAAAGAAGTTTGAGGAGACAGATATTCCAAATAAAATACGTTTACGGGATTCCGGAATAGTAGTCGCAACTGCACATGGGTTGATGATCATCCGTTTTGGTGAAGGGAAGTCGCAACGAATCACTCGGCGCGATGGTCTTGTTGCGGATGAAATCAATGCACTTGTTGTTGATGAAAATGGATTTTGGCTTGCAACTTCCAGAGGCTTGCAGTTTATTCCATCTTATGCGAAAGGCGCCATTTCAAATGCATCATTGTACCTTAAAGCACTAAGGACAGATGAGCAATATTATGATCAATCTACATTTCTTTATTTAGATTTTGACCAATCGTTGACTTTCTTCCCCGCGTTTTCTTGTTATCGTTTTGCTGATGCAGCTGATTATGCCTATCGCATTTTACCTCATGATACGATCTGGAGATTTATTCCGGGAAATACCGAATCCTTTACTATTCCTTCACTTCAATCCGGTGAGTTTACAATCGAGTTGGGTTTGGTTTATGAAGGCGAAATGCTGGTTGCAAAACCAATCTATATAAAAGGTTATGTGCTTGCACCTTTCTGGCAGCGATGGTGGTTTTATTTATTGATTGGCTTGTTCGCGTTAGTCGTTGCGTTTACACTTTTCAGAATCCGATTGAAATTTATTCGCAAAAAGCAATTGCAGGAATTGAACCGGATTCATTTGGAAACAGAATTGAAACTATCACAGCAAACTGCGTTAAAATCACAAATGAATCCTCATTTTCTGTTCAATGTATTGAACTCTATCAAAGGATTTATTTATGAAAATGATAAAAAGAATGCGTCTTCGTATTTAAGTGATTTTTCTGTTTTGGTTCGTCATGTGCTGGAGTTGAGTGCACGATCGCAAATCAGATTGTCGGAGGAGCTGGAAGTTATTGAGCCTTACATCAGACTGGAAGCGATGTTACTCGACGGAGATTTTTCCTACGCAATTCATGTAGATGATTCGATTGAGACGGATAACATTGCAATTCCACCTCTCATCATTCAGCCCTATGTTGAGAATGCGTTTAAACATGGCTTGCGACACAAACATGGGGAAAAGCGTTTAGAGATAAATGTCGGAGTGGAAAACAACCAATTAATCATTGCTATTGCTGATAACGGTGTTGGAAGAATTCGTTCAGGAGAAATTAATAGCGACAGAAATCAGCACCGTTCCTTTGGTTCCGATGCATCACGCAAAAGAATAGCGTTGTTTTCAGAAGGAAATAGCGAGCAGCAGGCAGTAGAAGTGGTTGATCGTTTTGATCAGGAAGGAAAAGCTACAGGTACCATTTACATCCTTAAAATACCTTTACATGAATTCTGAGAAAATAAATGCGGTGTTGATTGATGATTCTTCGCAGGCACGGAAATTATTGCGTTTGATGCTGGCAGAATTAGCACCTGATGTTAATGTGCTTGGCGAATGTTCGGATTTAATTGAAGGAGTAAAATCAATTCGGGAAAGCAAACCAGATGTTGTTTTTCTTGATATTGAGATGCCGGGTAAATCAGGACTTCAAATTCTGGAGGAGCTTCCCCGTGATGAAATGCAGTATGAAATAATATTTACAACAGCATACGATGAATATGCTTTGCGTGCGTTTCGTTTATCTGCATTGGATTATCTTTTAAAACCAATCAGTGAAACTGAACTTAACGAAGCGGTAAAAAAGATCCGCCAGCGAAAGCAAATGCATTCTTCATCCGAAAGAATTCAGGCACTGAATGCAAATCTCCAACAGAAAGAGGCAAGCGTAATTTGTGTGCCTATTCAAAATGGTTTCGCACGTATTCCCCTGGAATCAATCTTGTATTTCGAAGCAGATGGTTCCTACGTGAATATTGTTACTGCTGAAGGTAAACCCCGCACGATCTCAAAAAATTTGAAATACATCGAACAAACACTTGAAGGCAACTCTCGCTTTCTCCGGGTTCACCGCTCGTATTTGCTCAATATCGACCAGGTTTTGGAATACAACCGATCCGGACGAGGCACAATCCTCATGAATAATGGCCATTCCATTGATCTTGCCCGCGATCGAAAAGAGGCTTTTTTGAAGGTTTTCGGGACCTGAAATGACGGTTCGTAAACTCAAATGGCACTTTCACAAAGTCAATATTGCCTTTTTAGTAAAGTCTGTCTAAGTTCGGATTCGCAAGCAGGCGAATGAGGAAAAGCCCCGGAAAGATTTACTTCTTATGGGGCTTTTTCTGTTTCTAAACCTTTGCTGATTATGGGAACTTCGGGAATTTACTGTAGTCGGGTTTACGCTTTTCGATATATGCGTTTTTCCCTTCTTTGGCTTCATCGCTGAGGTAATACAATAAAGTTGCATTTCCTGCCAACTCCTGAATACCGGATTGTCCGTCGAGCTCTGCATTGAATGAGGATTTCAGCATGCGGATGGCAAGCGGCGATTTCTCGCGGATCTTTCCTGCCCAAGTCATCACTTCATCTTCAAGCTTGTCGAGAGGAACTACTGTATTTACCAAGCCC
>JBKBUQ010000034.1:0-22330 GCA_046289975.1 Flavobacteriales bacterium
CCATCTTAACAATGGAAAAATCTATGAAGAAGTTCAGGGAAGAATGATGAAAGGGGGGATTTTTCCTTACCAGAAAATTCAATTTGAAAAAGCGAGTTTGTATTTCGATCTCAGTTCATTTCAATTACAGCGAACAGATGTTCAGGTGTTTAACACGCACTATGAGATGATGAATATGGCTCAACTTGCCTCTGCAGAAGATTCTTTGAGAATGAATCTATATGAAAAGCGCAAGGAAATGAGTGATAATTTTGCACGTCGTTTTCTCATTTTTCGTCCGGTCGGAAATTTTGACCCCACTCATCCGGTAGCTGTTCCAACATTAACATTAAATAAAGTAGCAAGTCAAAAACCTATTCTGAAATCGGCTAACGATTCTATTCAACCTCCTTCAGTAAATCATTCCTTTGTTCCCTTTCGCGAACAACGTGGGGAACAACGAACCCGTACTTTGGCAAGCGCTCAATCGATGGCAAGGAATACTTTGGAATATATATTGGGACGGAAGGAAGAATTTATCGGAAGAGAAGAATTCATTCAGCGTCACCGTTTGGAATGGCACCGCAAACTGACATTATCGGTGGCTTGTTTCATTCTATTCTTTATTGGTGCGCCGTTGGGAGCAATTATTCGCAAAGGAGGACTAGGCACACCAATTGTTGCTTCTACGATTTTGTTTATTTTCTATTACATCCTTTCCATTTCCGGAGAAAAAATGGCGAAAGCCAATGTTTTGGATCCCTTTTGGGGAATGTGGATGAGCTCTTTTATTTTGTTTCCGGTTGGACTTTACCTGACCTGGAAATCGAATAACGATTCTGCTTTGTTCGACAAAGACTTTTACCTCCGCTTATTCAGGATAAAACGATTAAGAAAATCGTAATTTTGCCTCTATGAAGATTCTTCAGTTATGCAATAAACCACCCAAACCCGCCATCGACGGAGGTTGTATTGCAATGAATAACATTACGCAAGGATTGATTTCAGAAGGCCATCAGGTAAAAATTCTGACAATAGAAACGCAAAAACACCCCGCGCTTTTTGAAAAAATGTCTGCAGAATATATCGCCAATACGCAAATTGAAGCGGTTTACATTGATACCTCCATTAATCTGATTGATGCATTTTCTGCATTGGTTACCAGTGATTCGTACAACGTCAGCCGTTTTTTTTCTCCTGATTTCGACAGAAAACTGATTGAGGTTTTAACAAAAGACAATTACGACATCATCCACCTCGAGAGTTTATTTATGACTCCATATATCGCAACGATCAGACGATATACTAAATCGCCGGTGGTATTACGATCGCATAATCTGGAGTATATCATTTGGGAACGACTTGCTGATGTATCGAAGAATAAAGCAAAAAAAGCATATCTGAAATTACTCTCACGCCAGCTCAAAAAATACGAAACCGGAATCATTAATTCGGTAGATGGAATAGCAGCAATCAGCAATGAAGATGCACGAAAATATCTTGGATTGAAGTGCTTCAAACCCATTGTAAATATTCCGTTCGGAATCGATATTGAAAATTATCCCAAAGAATCAGAAAATATTGAGCATCCAAGTCTGTTCCATATTGGTGCAATGGACTGGACTCCAAATTCTGAGGGAATAGATTGGTTTTTAAAAGATGTCTGGCCTATTGTCAGAAAATCATACCCCAGTCTGAAATTCCACCTCGCAGGCCGTAAAATGCCGGATGGTCTGATGAACAATGCACCTGAGAATGTGGTAGTACATGGAGAAGTAAAAAGTGCAACCGCATTCATGAACAGCAAGTCCATTATGGTTGTCCCCTTGTTGACTGCAGGAGGAATGCGAGTAAAAATCATTGAAGCAATGGCTTTGGGAAAAGCTGTGATTTCAACACGAATTGGTGCAGAAGGAATTGATTGCAGAAAAGGAGAAAACATTTTAATTGCAAATTCACCTGAGGAATTTTCGCAGGCTATTTCGCAGTTAATCGAGGACCAGCAACTTTTTTTATCCATTGGTATTAATGCACGTAAATTGGTTGAACAGCATTACGATAATCGTTTGTTAACACGTGATCTTTTGAAATTTTATCACAGTTTACGTCCTGCATGAGATTGTTCATCATTCTTTCCAGAGTACCCTGGCCTTTGGAAAAGGGCGATAAACTACGTGCATATTATCAGATCCGCGAGCTATCGAGGCATCATGATATTTCGCTGTTTTGTTTGAGTGATGCGGTCATAGATCCCAAGGCAAAAACAGAGTTGCTGCGCTATTGTAAAGAAGTTCATATTGAACGCATCAGACGACCCGGTATATTTTTCCGACTCGCAAAAGCTGTGTTTTCAAAACTTCCTTTTCAGGTCCATTATTTTTACAAACCTTCATTAAAAAGTAAGGTGCATTCCATTATCCGTGAATTCAATGCGGAACATATTTACTGCCAACTTATCAGATGCAGTGAGTATGTAAAAAATATTCATCATATTCCGAAAACGCTTGACTACATGGACGCATTTTCCAAAGGTGTTGAACGAAGAATTGCATCCGCTCCGTTTGGAATACGTTCCATTTTTAAAACCGAAGCACGGAGACTGGTCGAATATGAGAATCTGATTTTTGATTATTTCGAAAACAAAACCATAATTACCGAACAAGATAAACGGTTTATTTATCATCCCGATCAGCAATACATTCATGTTATTCCCAATGGTGTAGATGTAACTCATTTTTCGCCAATGGAGCGAAAGAAAAAGTTTGAAATTGTGTTTAACGGGAACATGAATTATCCTCCAAACATCGATTGCGTGGAATACATCGCAAAGGAAATTCTGCCACTTCTCCCCCTCACTACCCGATTTCTCATTTCGGGTGCATCTCCTGCAGCGCAAGTATTGGAACTTCGGGAAAATTCCCAAATAAAAGTTAGTGGTTGGGTCGACGATCAAAGGGAATCTTATGCATCCGGAAAAGTGTTTTTGGCACCTTTCAGAATTGGTACCGGATTGCAAAACAAGCTTCTTGAAGCAATGTCAATGGGTATTCCCTGCGTCACTTCAACGCTCGCCAACAATGCATTGGGAGCCGAGCCGGACCGACAAATTCTAATTGGGGATTCACCGACAGAAATAGCAGAATTGGTCGCTAAACTTCTAAACGATAGAGACTGGGCAGCAGCCATTGCTAAAGAAGGCAAGGCATTTGTGCATTCAAGGTACAATTGGGAATCTTCCTGCCTGATTTTGAACAATATTATTACCGGGAAATAAGCAAATAGCTACAAACTATTCCACAGTTCTTTCCCCGGAAAAGGTATATAAATCCTTACCTTTGCAGTCTAATTATTCAGTGTATGAATTACCAGTTGAACACGATAGAGGAAGCGATTGAAGATATTCGGAACGGGAAGGTCGTGATTGTTGTAGATGATGAGGATCGGGAAAATGAAGGTGATTTTCTTACTTCAGCCAGAAATGCCACTCCTGAAGTCATCAATTTTATGGCTACCCATGGAAGAGGCTTGATTTGTGCTCCGTTGGTGGAAACACGTTGTGATGAATTGGGACTTGCCTTAATGGTTCAAGCCAACAGTGCTGCATACGAAACCCCATTTACGGTATCTGTAGATTTGATTGGTCACGGTACTACCACAGGCATATCTGCATCGGACCGCGCCAAGACCATACAGGCACTTATTGATCCAAAAACTAAACCGGAAGAACTAGGAAAACCGGGACATATTTTCCCTCTACGCGCAAAAAAAGAAGGTGTTTTGCGCAGAGCAGGTCATACTGAAGCAGCTGTTGATCTTTCGCGCATGGCAGGATTCGAGCCGGCCGGTGTAATAGTTGAAATCATGAACGAAGACGGTTCCATGGCCCGCCTTCCTGAATTGGTAAAAATTGCAGAACGTTTTCAATTGAAAATTATCTCTATTGAAGACCTGATCGCCTACCGCCTCCGTACCGAATCCCTGATCGAACGCCAAATAGTTGTGGATCTCCCTACCGAATACGGACATTTTCAGTTGTATTCCTACACCCAGACCACCAACAATATGGATCACCTGGCCTTGGTAAAGGGTACATGGGATAAAGAGGAACCTATTTTAGTACGTGTGCACTCCAGTTGTATGACCGGAGATATTTTTGGAAGTTGCCGCTGCGATTGTGGTCCGCAACTGCACAAAGCAATGGAAATGATCGAAAAAGAAGGTAAAGGAGTAATTCTCTATATGAATCAGGAAGGTCGTGGAATTGGCCTTCTCAACAAACTCAAGGCATATAAACTCCAGGAACAAGGAAGAGATACCGTTGAAGCGAACCTCGAATTAGGCTTTAAAATGGATGAACGCGATTATGGCATTGGTGCACAAATCCTTCGCGATTTAGGCATCAGCAAGATGCGTTTAATGAGCAACAATCCAAAAAAACGAACCGGACTCGTGGGATATGGATTGGAAATAATAGAAAATGTATCCATAGAAATTGCATCTAACCCTCACAATGTCAATTACCTCAAAACAAAAAAAGAAAAAATGGGACATTCGCTAAACCTCGACTGATGTTAAAACAGTGTTAAAAAGGCAACCCATTATCCGTTATTACGTAATTTAGTCAAAATCAAACTTCTCAAACTATGAAAAAGGTCCTATTTGCCGTTGCACTCTTCGCTTTTGCAGGTTCAGTTTCTGCTTACACCGTTAATGCATCCACTGAAACCAAAACAGAAAAATCGAAAGACGACAAGAAAAAGAAAAAAGATAAAAAAGCATGTTGCATTAAAGACAATAGTTCAAGTGCTGCTACCAACGGTACAACCGGAGGTTCTGCAACAACCGGTACAACTACAACTTCTACCAGTGGTAAAAGTTGCTGTAGCAGCAAGTCAACCACAGGAGGAAGCTGCCAGGGTGGTGAAAAGAAAGAAGAGAAAAAAGCTGAATAATCAGCCTTTCATAAATGAAAAGTCCCGGCATTCCGGGACTTTTTTTTGGATTACAGTAGTGATTTCAAATCAATGAGATCATGAATGGTATGCGATGCTACCGATGGAATTTGTTTGTGATGAGGGTCGAAATATACCGCATGCATTCCCACATCCACAGCTCCGGAAATATCGATGGAAGGTTCATCACCAATCATAACTGAACGCCGGGCAATTGAATTTGAAATTCCCATTGCATACCGGAAAATATCAGGATGAGGCTTCCGCACACCTGCCATTTCAGAGGTTACTACCTTTTTAAAATACTTATCGATTCCGCAATTTTTTATTTTTCGCCATTGCACTTCCTCAAAACCGTTGGTGATGATAATGATCGGGTATTTTTCATACAGGTATTCCAGCACCACTTTTGCATTGGGAAAAAGGTTGGTTTTTTCAGGACTAATCTCAATATATCCTTTGGCAAACGCTTCATGAATTTCCGGATTTTCTATCCCGAATTCGGACAAAGACTCACGAAAACGACCAATTCGTAATTCAGCTTTTTCCATTTCACCTTTACGGTACATTTCCCAATAAGTGTGATTGATCTCCTTGTACCGCTGAATAAATGATTTTACGTCCTTACCAAGAATTCCTTGAATGTTTGTCAGATCAATCAACTCAAGCAATGCCTCAGTAGAATTCGCTTCGAAATCCCACAATGTATGATCGAGGTCGAAAAAAACATTCGTTACTTCCCCTTTCATCAAAAAAGGTAATTGATGAGATCGTTGACTTGTTTATTCAAAAATGTCAGAATAAACGCCCATCCGGTGGCGGAAATAAACATTGCCGTCAGGACTTTGGTTCTGTTTTTAAAAAAACGGGCAGCCAGAATACAACCTATTGGAATGGATATGATACACGGAGTAACAATTGCAATACCTACAATACCAAATCTGTTTTTTACACGAATCATTCTTCTTCGGCCTTTTGTAAAAATCTTTTTTTCAGGTACTGCCTTGCCTTGCGATCGTAACAATTCTTCTTTTTTCAATTTTCGCTTTGCCGAGGCATCCATTAACCAATCTGCTCCCAAATAAAAAAACAAAATACCTGTAACTCCTCCAACAAGTGTAATGAGAGCTGCTGTAATAGGCTGGAATCCGAGTCCCAGTGCAAGTGTTGGTGCAAGCAGAAATTTTACTGATGCGGTAAGAAAGACGAGAACAATATTGAGAATACTCATCAGATTTTCTCCCCAAAAGCAAGGTCACCGGCATCACCTAATCCGGGAACGATATAGGCTTGTGCGGTTAACTCTTCATCTACATCTCCAATCCAAATGGTGGTATTGTCCGGCATAAATCTTCGCACATATTCCACTCCTTCTGCACTGCCAATAACCGAAACAACATGAATATGACATGGTACTCCTCTTTTGAGCATCGCTTTATAAGCTGCAACCATCGAACGTCCTGTTGCCAGCATTGGGTCACAGATTACGAGGTCTTTTCCTTCGATAGATGGAGATGCCAGATACTCCAATTGAATATCGAAAGTGTCGTCGGCATGGTGTTGTCGGTAGGCAGAAATAAATGCATTTTCTGCACGATCAAAATAATTGAGCACACCGGTATGAAGCGGCAATCCTGCACGAAGAATCGTTGCGATTACAGGTTGCGATTTCAACACTTTACAATTTGCCATTCCCAGTGGAGTTTCTATTTCCTTCTCTGTGTACTCGAGATGTTTGGAAAGTTCATATGCTAAAACCTCACCGATACGCTCCAGATTACTACGAAAACGAAGAGGATCTTTTTGAATATGTGCATCACGGATCTCAGCTAAAAAAGATGAGAATACCGAATTCTGATGTGCGAGTGTGTGTACCTGAATCATGTTTTCGATTAAGAATGAACCAATGATTGTCCAATTAGTTTTTTCACTGCATCAACAGCTTTGTCTATATCGGATGTGCTTGTATATTTTGAGAATGAAAAACGGACATTGGTTCGTTTCGGATCAACATTCAGCGCTCCCAATACATGAGAACCCTTGTTACTTCCCGATGAACATGCACTTCCACCGGAGGCTGCAATTCCTGCAATATCAAGTGAGAAAAGAAGCATTTCACCATTGTCGGAAGCAGGAAAAGAAACATTCAAAACAGTATAGAGCGATTCTCCCTCGGCATCACCGTTAAAACTTACACCGGGAATTTTGCTTTTGAATTGTTCAATCATTCTTTTTTTAAGACCTGAAACATGATCCCTATGTTTTTGCATGTCACGATGTGCAATTTCAAAAGCTTTTGCAAGGCCTATAATACCGTATAAGTTCTCAGTTCCTCCGCGGTATCCACGCTCTTGTGCTCCACCTTGAATGAAAGGATGGGTTTTGAGGTTCTCACGCTTAAACAAAAATCCAACGCCCTTTGGACCATGAAATTTATGTGCACCACAAGCGAGAAAATCTGCAGTGAGCATTTTTGTGTCGATTGAGTAATGACCCATCGTCTGTACCGTATCAGAATGAAAAAGTGCATTATTCGCCTTGCACAGATCCGCAACTTTTTGAATGGGAAGTAAATTCCCTATTTCATTATTGGCATGCATCAGGCTAACTAATGTTTTGTCTGGGGTTTTTAGACTCTTCTCGATTTGAGTTAAGTGAAGATGTCCGTTTGAATTTACATCCAACCATGTAACCCTGACGCCATATTGTTTTTCAGCTTCTTCGATAGTATGCAAAACAGCATGGTGTTCCAGAGGACTTGAAACTATGTGACGAACTCCCAAATCAATGACAGAGCGGATAATTGCCGTATTATCAGCTTCAGTACCTCCGGAAGTAAAAATTATTTCCCCGGGAGAAGCATTCAGCAACTGAGCGATGGTTTTACGGGCAGTTTCAATGGCAGAGCGTGTTTTACGCCCAAAATGATGGGTTGATGAAGGATTTCCAAAATCATCCCGCATTAGTGGTAACATAGCATCCAGCACCTCAGGGTCGAGGGCTGTAGTGGCAGCATTATCAAGGTAGATCCTTTCCATATTGCAAAAATAAGGAAAAACAAACGGTGCAGGTCGGTGAAGCCTTATATTTGGAGTCCAATTTTAACCCAAAAGAGATTATGTCGGCAACAGCGGATAAGAAACAGGACCTGGATTTCAATAAGAACGAGGATCAGATGAAACTTATGATTTCGGGTTTGAACCGGAAACTTGATATCATTCATCAGGGAGGAGGAACCAAGCGCATTGAGAAAATACACGCAGAAGGGAAACTTACGGCCAGAGAGCGACTTGAATATTTGTTCGACAAGGACAGAGAAACAATGGAAATTGGAGAGTTTGCCGGATATGAAATGTATGAAGAGCACGGGGGGTGTCCAGCGGGTGGTGTGGTTGTCAAGATTGGATACGTATCGGGCAAGCAATGTATTGTTGTTGCCAATGATGCTACAGTAAAAGCTGGTGCCTGGTTTCCTATTACCGGAAAGAAAAATCTTCGTGCCCAGGAAATTGCCATGGAGAATCGTTTACCCATTATTTACCTTGTGGATTCTGCAGGTGTTTACCGTCCCATGCAAGATGAAATTTTCCCCGATAAGGAACATTTCGGGAGAATATTCCGCAACAATGCAGTTATGAGTTCCCAAGGCATACTGCAAATTGCAGCTGTTATGGGAAGCTGCGTTGCCGGAGGAGCCTACCTGCCCATTATGAGCGATGAAGCCATGATTGTAGACAAAACAGGAAGTATTTTCCTTGCAGGATCCTATCTGGTGAAAGCCGCAATTGGTGAGGATATCGATAATGAAACGCTTGGAGGTGCCAGTACACATTGTGAGATCAGCGGAGTAACCGATTACAAATGCAAGGATGATAAGGACTGCCTGAATCGCATCCGAAACATCATGAGTAAAATTGGTGATTATGATAAAGCAGGATTCAACCGTGAAAAACCGGCTGAACCTAAAAAGGATCCTAAGGAAATCTATGGTATTTTACCGGAATCGAGAAACAAGCCATATGATATGCGAGAGATCATTGCACGACTGGTCGATGATTCGGATTTTGAAGAATACAAAGAGCTTTACGGTAAAAGTATATTGTGCGGATTAGCCCGGATTGACGGCTGGGCTGTAGGTATTGTAGCCAATCAGCGAATGATTGTAAAAAGCAAGAAAGGAGAAATGCAGCAAGGGGGTGTCATTTACAGCGACAGTGCTGATAAGGCTGCGCGATTTATCATGAATTGTAACCAGAAAAAAATTCCGTTGGTGTTTTTGCAGGACGTTACAGGTTTCATGGTAGGCTCACGGTCTGAACAGGGTGGAATCATAAAGGACGGTGCCAAACTGGTAAACGCCATGAGTAATTCTGTTGTTCCCAAATTCACCATTGTGATCGGTAATTCATACGGTGCAGGAAATTATGCCATGTGCGGTAAAGCCTATGATCCGCGTCTGATTGCAGGCTGGCCAACAGCACAGGTTGCAGTAATGGGAGGAGCACAGGCAGCGAAGGTGCTTGTTCAGATAGAAATTGCCTCTCTCAAGGCGAAAGGAGAACAAATCACACCGGAAAGGGAAAAAGAATTGTTCGATAAAATTAAAGACCGCTACGACAGACAAACCACTCCGTTTTATGCGGCATCACGGCTTTGGCTGGATGCCATTATCGATCCACTGGAAACCCGCAAGTGGGTTTCTATGGGCATCGAAATGGCGAACCACGCCCCTATTACACGCCCTTATAATGTGGGAGTTATCCAGACCTGAAGAACATGTTCAAAACAAATTCGGGGCTCGATGGTTATTGAATCAAACACAGGGCTAATTTTGCACTCATTCAAAAACTAAAAAACAAAAAAATATGTCAGTACTTGTAGGAAGAAAAGCACCATCATTCAAAGCATCAGCCGTTGTTAACGGAAACCAAGTGGTGAATGATTTTTCTTTGGATCAGTTCCTTGGTAAGAAGCACGTTTTGTTCTTCTTCTATCCTAAGGATTTCACGTTCGTTTGTCCTACCGAGCTTCACGCTTTTCAGAACAAACTTGCTGAGTTTGAAAAAAGAAATGTTGCAGTAGTTGCCTGTTCAACCGATACTGAAGAATCGCATTGGGGATGGCTTCAGATGAGCAAAGATCAAGGCGGAATTAAAGGTGTAACTTATCCGATCGTTGCAGATACTACCAAAACCATTTCTGATGATTTCGGAGTATTGGCAGGCGAATACGATTATGATGATGAAGGAAACCTCGTGGCTTCCGGTCCGATGATCGCTTACCGCGGTTTATTTCTTATCGACAAATCAGGTACCGTTATGCACCAGCTGGTTAATATGTTCCCGCTCGGACGTAACGTCGATGAAGCACTCAGAATGGTAGATGCGCTACAGTTTTTCGAAGAAAACGGAGAAGTTTGTCCAGCCGACTGGCACAAAGGTGCTGAAGGAATGAAAGCCACGCATGATGGTGTTGCAAATTACCTTGCGAAACACTAATCTGTTCAAAACTTACATTGGAAAGACCGGTCATTTGATCGGTCTTTTTCATTTTTAACCCGGTTTAGGAAAAAGGAAAATGTAAATTTGTACCATGAATAACAACATGCTTGCGCTGTATTTGATTTATTCAACCGGATTGATTCTGATTGGCGCAGGTGTTTTCAATTGGGAATTACTCACCCGTTCCAAAGGTACTGAGTACATGAACAGTAAATTCGGAAGAAACAGTGGTCGTATTTTGTTTGTAGTTCTTGGTCTAGGTGTTCTCGCCATGGGATATTACGCCATGAGAACCGGTAAATTTGAAGGCCCGATTGAATGAGACACGGGTATTGCCATATTCCCCTTGCGCCCTGCCGTGCTGATGCCTCCGATAAAAGTGAAATGGTTACTCAGCTCCTCTTTGGTGAGCACTTTGAAGTACTGGAAAAGCTGGAAAAATGGAGCAAGATTCGTATTGCACAAGATGCTTATGAATGTTGGATAGATAATAAGCAATACCTCTCACTATTTGTTGACCAATTTGAGGAACTGCAGCGAAAAAAAATATTACGTACCTCAGAAAACATGGGTAGAATCATGCATCAGGGTAACGTTATGTTTGTCCCAATTGGTTCAGCGCTTCCTTTTTTCGATAAAGGCACAATTAAAATAAGCAACAAGGAATACACCTATAATGGCGCTTATAATGGGCAGCAACAAATTACAGAAATTGCCCGCGTTTTTTTAAATGCACCCTATTTATGGGGTGGAAAAAGCAGCATGGGTATCGATTGTTCGGGCTTTACCCAGGTTGTATTTTCCGTTTGCGGAATTCAACTTCCACGAGATGCTTACCAGCAGGCCGAAATTGGAGAGGTGGTCGATTTCATGGAGGAAGCCAAAGAAGGAGACCTTGCTTTTTTCGATAATGAAGAAGGAAGAATTATTCATGTAGGAATTTTCAATGAGGAATCAAAAAGCTATACGCATAAGCTTAGGCTGATTAAACGCATTGGAAACTGACAATTTATCCTGTTATTTTTCCAGTAAAAGACATTTTTTCATTCATTCCAAGCATAAACACGCCATTATTTCCGCCTTTTACAGGAAATGGCCATTGGTTTACTTCTTGATGCAGATTAATCTGTAAAAACAACAATCATGGATTTCAACAAATTCACCATCAAGTCGCAGGAGGCAGTGCAGCAGGCTCAGAATCTGGCAATGGAAAAACAGAACCAGCAAATTGAAGCAGGACACTTGCTAAAGGGAATTTTTCTCGTTGATGAAAACGTAACTCCTTACCTGCTGAAGAAACTCAATATTAACATGGTTAATCTTGAGAAAGCATTAGATCGCATCATAGAAGGTTATCCTAAAGTGAGTGGCGGACAGGAATACCTTTCGCGCAACCTGAACAGTATAATTCAGAAAGCAATTGGTTTACTGAAAACATCAGGCGACGAGTTTGTGTCGATAGAACACTTACTTCTTGCGATGTTATCTGTGAACGATACAGTTTCTCAATTGTTAAAAGATGCCGGAGTAACCGAAAAAGACCTTAATGCCGCGATTGCAGAACTACGAAAAGGAAGTAAAGTCACCAGCGCATCACAAGAAGAAACCTATAATTCCTTAAACAAATACGCCAAGAATTTAAATGATCTTGCCAAAAACGGAAAATTAGATCCGGTTATTGGTCGCGATGACGAGATTCGACGCGTATTGCAAATCCTTTCGCGCAGAACGAAAAACAATCCTATTCTCATTGGAGAACCCGGTGTTGGTAAAACAGCTATTGCCGAAGGACTTGCTCACCGAATAGTTGATGGAGATGTACCTGAAAATTTAAAAAGCAAGGTCATTTATTCGCTCGACATGGGCGCATTAATTGCAGGTGCGAAGTACAAAGGTGAATTTGAAGAAAGATTAAAATCGGTAGTTAAAGAAGTGATTAGTGCGGAAGGAGAAATTGTACTCTTCATTGATGAGATACATACTCTTGTTGGCGCAGGAGGTGGTGAAGGCGCAATGGATGCTGCAAACATTCTTAAACCTGCTTTGGCAAGAGGTGAATTGAGAGCAATTGGTGCAACTACGCTGAATGAATACCAGAAATATTTTGAAAAAGACAAGGCGCTGGAACGTCGGTTTCAGAAAGTACTTGTTGACGAGCCCGATTCTGAAGATGCGATTTCCATACTTCGCGGGATCAAGGAAAAGTATGAAGCGCATCATAAAGTGCTGATCAAGGATGAAGCGATCATCTCAGCGGTGGAGCTTTCACAACGGTATATTACAGATCGATTCCTTCCCGATAAGGCCATCGATCTGATTGATGAAGCGGCTTCCAAACTTCGCATGGAAATCAATTCCAAACCCGAGGAACTAGATGAACTGGATCGCAGGATCATGCAATTGGAAATTGAACGGGAAGCCATAAAGCGTGAAAACGATGAAAAGAAATTTGCAGCACTTAACCAGGAGCTTGCCAATCTCAATGATCAACGCGATCAGTTTATGGCCAAGTGGAAAGCAGAAAAAGATGTTGTTGACTCCATTCAGCAAATGAAAACCGGAATTGAGCAATTGAAACTGGAAGCTGATCAGGCTGAAAAAAACGGTGATTACGGTAAAGTTGCTGAAATAAGATACGGCCGTGTTCAGGAATCCGAACGCAAGTTGGAAGAATTGAAAATGCAATTACTGGATCTACAGGCGAATTCCAAAATGATAAAGGAAGAAGTTACCTCTGAAGAAATTGCAGAAGTGGTTTCCAAATGGACCGGAATTCCTGTTTCGAAGATGATTGAAAGCGAAAAGGAAAAGCTCTTACGACTCGAAGAAGAACTTCACAAACGTGTGGTTGGTCAGGAAGAAGCGATCACTGCCGTTGCAGATGCCGTTCGAAGAAGTCGCGCCGGATTACAAGATCAGCGTCGCCCCATAGGATCATTCATCTTTCTTGGTACAACCGGTGTTGGTAAAACAGAATTGGCAAAAGCACTTAGTGAATTTTTGTTCAACGATGAAAATGCGATGACCCGAATCGATATGAGCGAATACCAGGAACGTCATTCCGTATCACGCCTTGTTGGAGCGCCTCCCGGATACGTGGGATATGATGAAGGTGGTCAATTAACCGAAGCTGTTCGTCGCAAACCATACAGTGTTGTATTGCTCGATGAAATTGAAAAAGCACATCCCGATGTATTCAACGTATTGCTCCAAGTTCTGGATGATGGAAGGTTAACCGACAATAAGGGTAGAATGGTGAATTTCAAAAATACGATCATCATCATGACATCCAACATTGGTTCGCACATCATACAGGAGAATTTCGATAAAATGGGCAAGAAAGACCCGGAAGAAGTGGCTGAAATCACCAAACGTGAAGTGTTTGAATTATTGAAACAAAGTGTGCGTCCGGAATTTCTCAACCGTATCGATGAAGTGATCATGTTCAAACCGCTGGACAAATCGGAAATCAGAAACATTGTAAAACTTCAATTGCTGCAACTTGGAGAAACCTTAAAGAAAAACGATATCCGTCTGCACATTACGGAAGAAGCCATAAAAATGATCAGCACTTTGGGCTTCGATCCGCAATTCGGAGCAAGACCGGTAAAAAGGGTTATTCAGAAACAAGTTCTCAATGAACTTTCGAAAAGTCTGCTTGCCGGAAAAGTAAACCGTGAAGAAGTCATTGTGATGGATGCTATCGACAACAAAATTGTTTTCAGAAGGCCGATAAAAGAGGAAGAAGAAACTACGGTTTAAAAAGTAAAAGATTTTTTCGAATTCATAATAATTTCGGATATTCACAGGCCCGGAGTTTTAATCTTCGGGCCTTTTTAAATGCGCGAGAAGATATACCGCATTATTTTCTTCACGGATACACGTGCTGGTCGGAAATTCGACCTCATATTATTGTACCTCATTCTGATCAACTTTTTGGTTGTTGTAATGGAAAGTGTACCAAATCTGGATGCGCTATACGGAAATGAATTTTATATTATTGAATGGTTTTTTACCGGACTATTTACATTGGAATATGTGATCAGAATTCTTACTTCTCCCCAACCGATAAAATATATTTTAAGTTTCTGGGGAATTATCGATTTAGTGGCTATTCTGCCCGGTTACCTGAGTGTAATGGTAAGTGGGTATCATTATCTTCAGGGTATTCGTATTTTCCGTCTCATTCGGGTATTTCGTATTCTTCGGCTTACCCGATTTTCCTCTGAAGCCAGGATGCTTACTATTGCAATTCAAAACAGCGCCTACAAAATTGTTGTGTTCATGATGTTTATGATGGTAATTGTAATTATCCTCGGAACTATCATGTATGTTATTGAATCCGGTAATCCTGGATTCAGCAGCATTCCACAGGCAGTTTATTGGGCTATTGTAACCGTAACAACAGTTGGATTTGGCGATGTTGTTCCCATTACTGTTTTGGGGAAAATGCTTGCATCGCTAACCATGTTAATAGGTTATGTAATTATTGCTGTACCAACAGGAATTACAGCAATGGAATTTCATAATGCATCCAAACCAGAAGAAGGAAAGAAAGAATGTGGACATTGTTCACGAATCAACAGAAAAGATGCTAGATATTGTTACCATTGCGGCAATCAATTTCCCGAATAGACAATCACTCACATTTTATTCTGTCTTCGGTGGCGATTTAAAATATCAAATTTGATTTGTTCTGCACGCTTTTGGTATTCTTCCCGCTCGAATAACAAATATAGCATCAAATAATCTTCAGAGGCCCCAACTAGATCGAAAGCTTTCTCCTTTACTTCGGCACGGCGTTTTAAGTTTTCTTCTGAATATTCACTTTTCAAATGAATATCCGCAATACCTATTTCAAGGTGCATTCGGCGTTTAAAATTTAGAATGTACTGTCCAATTAACTTCGCATTCGGATCAGGCTTTCCCTGTGCTTCGAAACAACGTAAATGAAATTGCCCCTCCGGAAAATCGCCCAATAATAGATATACATAACTTAATTTTAACCCGGTTAACAAGTCGTCGGGACAAGCATTCTTGTAAACCAATAAATCATGTAAAGCTTCCTTGTCGTTGTGCAATAACAAATGAAGGTCTGCTCTTTCCGCAAAAGCTTTTATTTGACCTGGATCTTCGTGAATAACCTGATTGTAGTCGGCTAATGCTTTTTCAATTTCCCCAAGTGAAGTATAAAACCGGGCTCTGTTCAGGAAATGTTCTGCACCCGGTAATTCAAGCAATGCATCCTGTAAAGCGATGAGCTTCTTTTTATTGGCGGGATCATCCGCTTTTAGTTTTCCGGGCCAGGAGGTTCTGTTCCACGACCATCCCCATAGTCCTGAACGCAAAAGATCAGGAATAACAAACATTGGCCGCAGAGAGGAATTCATTGATCAAAAATACAATTCCTTCCCTTAAGGTCCATCGCCATTGCATGTTCCTTTTTCCTATCTTCACAAAAAATGAAATATGGAATTCAAAGGAAAAACTGTTCTCATCAGTGGTGGTAGTCGAGGTATTGGAAAAGCAATTGCCTTGCGTTTGGGGAAATCTGGAGCCAACGTTGTAATCGCTGCCAAAACCGCAGAGCCACACCCAAAACTTGAAGGAACCATTTATTCCGCAGCCGAAGATATCATTAAGGCAGGTGGTCAAGCTCATGCCGTCATGTGTGATATCCGCGAAGAAGATCAGGTTATTAATGCTGTTGAAGAAGCTGTAAAAACTTTTGGAGGAATTGATATCGTGATCAATAATGCGTCTGCCATCAACCTTTCTCCCACTTCAACATTACAAATGAAAACGTATGATCTGATGATGGACATCAATGTTAGAGGTACTTTCCTGTTTACAAAAACAGCACTTCCACATTTGAAGAATTCAACTCATCCACATATCCTCACCCTCTCTCCCCCACTCAATCTTGATCCAAAATGGTTTTCTAAGCACGTTGCTTATACCATGTCAAAATACGGAATGAGTATGGCTGCTCTCGGATTTAGTGAAGAATACAAAAAATTTGGCATTGCATCCAATTCACTGTGGCCAAGGACAACCATCGCCACTGCTGCAATTATGAATATTGTTGGGGGTGAACAAATGATGAAAATGTCGCGCCACCCAGAGATCATGGCAGAAGCCGCTTATGAGATCTTACTTCGCGATCCGAAAGTTTTCACAGGTAACTTTTGCATTGACGAAGATATTTTAAAAGAAAAAGGTGTCAGCAATTTCGATCAATACCGCGTCGATCCGAACACACCGCTTATGACAGATCTGTTTCTGGATGAATAAAACCGGTAAACCTTATTCAGGTATCGATAACTATTCACTATTCACTTTTCACTTTTCACTTTTCACTTTTCACTTTTCACTTTTCACTTTTCACTTTTCCTTGTTCTCCCCATCAAGGCATCCACCTGTAGTGTCCTGTTATTTTTGCTTCAAACAAAAAATCTTCCTTTTTCGGACCACAACAGATATTATGCACAATATAATACCTGTCGGTACCCGGAACTTTTTCATCTACAACTAAACCAACATGTCCGGTAGCCACTGCCCAAAAAACAATATCTCCCGGTTCGTAATCCGCTCCTTTATTGGTAATCGGTTTTCCTGACTTTTTGCGGATAAGAAAGGTTTCCATATTTGGAGTACGCCGGTGGTCGATATTGGTATCCAGCTTATCTGTTTTCCTTCTTTTGTTGTATTCGGAATGGGCAATCTTCATATCCTCGTGAATCAATTTCTGTAAATCAATTCCAATGGCACGATAGGCTCTGATGATTACATCCGTACAAACCCCCAAATGCTCGGGCACATCGCCGTTGGGATAGGGAATGCTTTTGTATGTAGGATCATAGGTCACCTCTTTTAATGTCTGATTTTTTGCATGCTGAATAATCGTCTTAAACTTTTCTTCTTTTGACGGCAGCAAAAACAGATACAAAAGGAGGATCGATTTCATAAAAAAGTATTTGCAGGGTTATACGTATGATTTACATTTGGGTTATGTCCGTTCGGTTTGTAATTCCGTTATTCTTCATGCTCCTGGTGAATTCCGTTGTGGGACAATCCCCGGGTGTGGATTTATTAAGCAAAATACATACCATGGAACCCCGTAGATCTGACAATTTTTACAAATGGACATCTCATAGTGTTTATCCGGTATCGGTAGGACTTCCTGCATCCATGCTGATCAGAGGCTATTCCTCCAACAACGAAGAACTCATAAAAGCGGGCTGGGTACAAAGCGGATCGCTTTTGCTTTGTACCGGATTGAGTCAAGGTCTGAAAATAGGTATTCGCCGCGAGCGCCCCTATAAAACATATCCGGAGCAGTTCAGGGCAAAGTTGAAAACCGGACCATTCAGTTTCCCATCCGGCCATTCAGCCACTGCCTTTGCCAGCGCTACAAGTCTCTGTTTGGCTTATCCCCGTTGGTATGTAATTGCACCATCCATGCTTTGGGCAGGAACGGTAGCCTGGTCGAGAATGCATTTGGGCGTACATTATGTGGGGGATATCCTGGGTGGACTAGTAATTGGAGTGGGTTCATCGTTTATCATGTGGGGAATCGGAAAAGCGACAGACTAAACATTTTTTTACGATATTCGTAGATATCCAACAAAACCAATCAAAATGAGCAAAACATTCGGAATTGTAGCAGGAACCATCGTTGTGATCCTTGCACTGTTAATGATCCTTCAATTATGGGGTATTATTCATATTGGATTTCTCAGCTTTATTAAAAGTGGCGCAACACTGCTTATCCTTCTTGGAGCTTTGATTGCTCTTTTTGTGATTTACGGTATGTTCATCTGGAAAGGGAGCGACCTTTCATTGCGCGAACAAAGAGAATTAGCCAAAAAGAATCAAAGTCAAACTAAAGACGATCTGTCAGGCAGAAACTCTGATCAATAAAAATAAAAGCTAAAACAAAAAAGCCCCTGCGATTTACAGGGGCTTTTTTTGTTAGAAGAATTATTACTTCTTCTCTTTATTCCGATAAAACTCGATCAGTTTTTCGATCTGGTCAGCATCAATTTGCTTGGCAAGAATCTTCTTGTCTTTATCGAGTAGAAATACTTTAGGTGTGCTGTAAATATCAAAAGCAGTCCGATAGTTCAAAGATTTTAAATCCGTATATCCTTTGCCCAACCATTCTTTGGCCAGCTCCTGATTGGAATAGACTTCTTCAGGTATAGCAACATTAATAAAGTTCATTTTGTTATCGCGAATAAACTTTAACCACTTATCGTTGCGATCAGAGCTTACGGCCCATATTTCAACTCCCTCTGCTTTAATTTTCGCATACATTTCTGCGAATTTTGGCATTTCTTTTTTACAATGTCCACATTCCGGATCCCAAAAAATCAGAATGGTAAACTGCGCTTTAACATCGTATAAACGTTGCCATTTCATTGTAGTATCCGGCATGGAAAGCGGGTGTACGGCAACATTGCAAAGTATGGGTGCAAGTTCTTCTGCACGATCAACCACTTTTTTCACTTTATCTTCTTCCAGCCAGAATGCTTTTCCTGTTTTGTAATATTTAAATGCCAGGTGCACAAAGGCAGCATCCATACACATTTGCTTGCTCGACTCGAAAGTATAAGTGAGGTAGTGAACCGTGTACTTAAACATGTCTTTATTATCGAGCATTTTCGAAATCAAACGATCGGCCTCCACTATCATTGTATCGGGAACCTGAGCAATCATGTTTTTAAAATAGCTTTCCAGTCGGTTATGATAGAACGGGCAACGCACTAATCGCGGATCAGAAAAATCGAGGTGATCCCAATAATGTGCTTTAGCATATTTATAGGCGAACAAAGAATCTTTTAACGAACCATCTGCATTTTTTGGCGGTTCAGGAATTTCAGGATCGGTTGAAAGGCGAATGATTTTGGCCGTTAGTGAAGTTGGATTTTCCTTAAACATTGCAGCCTGGTGATCCTTTACTTTCTTATCAACCTGTGCCAGTTTAGCCTTAGCGTCTTCGAATTCTTTACTTTTTGAATCGGCTGTTTTCATCTTTTCACGATGCGGTTCTGACTCCAGACGGCGGGCATTGATGAACTGAATGTAATCGTAAAACAGCTTGTTCTCCTTTGATTTTAGGACAACCATTTTCCCATTTAGATCTGAAGTATCGGTATTCATTTCAACCGGCTCATTGTTCAGCACAATTTCAAAATAGCGTGTTCCGGGAATAACCACGGCATAAACTCCAGGTTCATAGGTTTTCTTTTTACCGAAAATAACGGTCCCTGTTTTATCAGCCCTGGATGTATCGCTGTAGTACAACTTATTCCCGAAATAATAAGCAAGATGAACTGTAGTGTCCTTAATTCCGTTGATGCGAAATTTAAGGAGTGGATTCTGTGCTTTAAGAGAAAAACCGGAGGCAGTAATCAGTGCCAGCAGAAAAAGTAACTTTTTCATTTTCATATCACGATGTTTTACAGTTCGAATTTAAAGGATCAAACGATGTTATACTACCCTTTAACAAATCATTAACCCTAACCCTGCAAGTTCTTTGCCAATCGGCGAAGGTTTAAACGAATGCTCCAGGCATTGATGGCAGTATAAACAAGAATTAGTCCAAAAGCTGCCAACCAGACGTAAAGTGAGATCCCCGGTTGTGTGTTCAATTCGTATTCTTTAAGGTATTTTAACAATTCAATTTCAGCCAGGTACAAAAATCCTAAGGCACTTAAAAATATTAGTGCCAGCCAAACCATGACATATCCCAGATAGCGGTTTGCCAGTTTGGTATGATCGTAGCCCATGAGTAAAAGCACCCTGAGTTCGTAATTGACCCTGCTGATCAGGATCTGACCGTATTGGATAAATGTGAGAATTGAAAGTACAACAATTACTCCCCCAATAAAAAGAAAGAGAACCAATACAACCAGTAGAATTGTTTTAACCCTGCTTCCTTTCAGATTTTCCTGATTGGTATCGTAACCCTTTTCCTCCATCATGCGGGCAATTCCCGGGTGGGATAGATCGGTCACGGCCAGAATAAGGCGCGAAGGTGAAGTCGGTGGTCGTTTTTGAAAATTGAGATTGGAATACCGCAGAAAATCAAGCGGCACAAGAATGGTATTGATACGATCAGAGAAGCCAACAATTTTACCGTTAAAGAAAACATCTGAATTTCCTCTGATTCTGATTTTAAGTGTCAATAATTTGAATGCTTTTTCGGTTAATGGCGGTAAACCCTGACTTGGACCGAACCCGAAGTTAAACGCATCGAGGTACGCAGCCGGCAAAATAACCGGAACCCTTTCATCGCCTTCCTTCCATTGCCAATCGCCAGTTACCACATCTAAAAAACGATCCGGAAGAGCTTCGAAATAGGCTTCGGTATATATCTCTCTTGAACCCGGCAAACCTGTAATTGCAGCAAAGACCTGAAACCTTGATGATTCGAAAATCCCTACTTCTTCAACAAAGTTCATATGACGGATATCGTCAATTTCATTACTGCCAAAACCAAGACTTTCGGGATTAAAGCTATCAAGAGTAGTAACCTGTTTTTGTATTACCAGATAATCGGAACCAAGAAGATCTTCCCTCGCGTTGAGGGCTGCAGAAAGATCAAGGTAAACCTGAATACTAAACAACAGCATAAATACCCCCGCAAGCGCTCCCAGCATCGCAACAATGAGTTGCAAAGGACGCTGACTTTTGAGGAGGACTTTACGCATCATGGTTTATAATCGGTGTTGTTGGTTGAATTTCATGTTGTAATCCATTCCCAATGAAACCATGAGAATATTGGCTCCCTTTTTTCGGGTTTGTTCAACGATCAATTCAGAGGCTAACCGGATATTTTCTTCATCGATATGACTGAACGGTTCATCCAGCATTAACAATTCATATGGCTGCAAAAGTGAACGCACAATGGAAACCCGTTGTTGCTGACCGATCGAAAGTGTACCTGCCTTCTGTTTCCATTTTTCCTGCAGTCCCAGCCGGGAAAGCATATCGCGAATATCATTCTCACGATACATTTTTTTCAGATTGTTTTTCAGATTAAGATTATCCTCAACTGTTAGCGTTGGAATCAAACGCATATCCTGCATTACAATGGAGATTTTCTCTCTGCGTATGACTGCCCATTCGGAAATAGAAATGGTTTTTACCTCCTTATTATCAAGCAATATTGATCCCTGATAATCACTTCGCATTCCAAATAAAAAAGAAAGTAAAGAGGTTTTTCCGGTACCTGAAGGAGCAAGAATGAGGTGATCATTTCCTGATTCTAGTATTGCATTTCGCTTCCACAGACTTTCCGGTGAAAAGGACTCATCCCGCATGGGAAGAGGTAAAGCCTGATTTAGTTCAATGCGCAAATTGGAGAATTTGGTTAATGTCGAATGAATTGTCGGGTTATACTACCATTGGAAGTATTAACTCTGGCAAAATAAAAACCTGCAGGTAATTGGCTTACAGTGAGAGAAACGATTCCGGAAGAATTGTTTTCTGTGCTCATCAGCAGTTTTCCTGCTGCATCATAAATGAAAACCGACTCAACCCCGGCAGTCGACTGAATTGAAAGCAAGTCGGAAGCGGGATTAGGAAAAAGTTTCACCTGCGGATCCACTATTTCAGTTACTGACAATTGCAAATCGGCGAAGACTTTAAAATTATCGAGACAAAGAATGAATTTATCATACGAAGAATGGTGAATGGCCAAGTAAACGGTTTGCCCTGCAAAGGCATCCAGATCGATACTTGCATTCACCCAATTTGGATTGGCGAGATTCGTTGAAAAGAGCGTATCAGAAAAATCTACCCATGCCGAACCGGATGTGGAAAGAAGCACTTCAAATGCTTCCGGGTAGGAAGGGTCTTTGCTTTTGTATTGAAACTGAAAGAGATTTC
>JBKBUQ010000035.1:0-22237 GCA_046289975.1 Flavobacteriales bacterium
GAAATGGTTTTGGAATCAATCCCAATCCGGTTTTGTTCATCTGTAATATTTCTTTGGCATTCAGCAAGGTAAGGGTTATTACTTTAAGTCGTTCATTCATGTCGTTAAACCGTGCTCTGGCAATAATGGCCCAAAGTAAAACCTGCACATCCTGTTGCAAAAGTCGCGGGTGTTTTTTTGCATTGGTAAGAGCGGAAATCATTAGGTTCTTTTGGGGTCCATTCAAGGCGGCGTAACAATACCCATCGCCCTGACTAGGTCCGTACGTGCCTGCCCTGATGCAGTAACTCTGCACTGTCATTTCATAAAAGCCGGGAGGCAAAACATAACCCCCAACTGAATCTCCCTTGGGCATATAGGCAATGGGGATTGGCTTGAGGGTATCACCAAAATAAATAGGTAATGGCTGGGTGGTATCAGCATCCTTGAAGCTGGTCGTAATGGCGTCTTTTGAGAATTTATCGTGAGCCGATGCGGTAGCCCAACCTCCCAAAGTGCCGTCGTTGGGGAAGTTCTGCCCCATTCCCGTGATAACGGTTAATCCGAAAATAAGAAGGAAGTAAAGGTGTTTCATAGCTCAATTAAAGGTAGAACTTTTCCACAAAATCTGAGCCATGAATGATTTTCAGTAAATATCCGAATTACAAACCTTTTCTTTTTTATCGATTTGTGATTGATAACTAATTAATTAAAGGCATTTCTAAACAAGAAGCAATTTACTAAACGGATTAAGTTTGGGTTGATAATTGTTGAAAATCCAAGAACAATTTTTGGCCGATTTAGAAGTAAGTTTGCACTCTAAATCAATACGTTGAAATGTTCAGGTTAAGGGTCATTGTTTTTCTTTTATCGGGAATCCCGCGTTTAGTTTTTGCACAACCTTCTTCCTTGTTCCTTGACGCAGCAGTTGAGTGGGTCAATGCTGGCGATTTGGATGTAGCCGGCGATCAACTTACCGTGGAAGCCCTTATTCATTACACAGGAGTCTCGGTTAATATTGTTAGTAAACACACGGATCCCAGCAACGTAAATTACCTGTTGCGCATCGGAAGTTTTGAAATTACCACCACAGCAGGATTTGCTAATTTCGGTGGAGTGGCTGCGGCAGGAGTTACGCTTAGTCCTGGAACTACATACCATGTGGCTGCTACCTACAACGGACAATTCCTTCGCTATTATGTGAACGGTTGTTTAACAGGAGAAATGCCCTGGACCGGTACAATGGCGCAGAATAATCTGGCTACTGCAATCGGACAACAATCGGCTTGCCAATGTGAGCAGTTCCTGGGTTATATAGATGAAGTGAGAATCTGGAATGTGGCCCGTACCCAGGCACAGATTCGTGATAACATGCTTGATTTACCTACTCCTACATTACAGCCCGGTTTACTGGCCTATTATAAATTCGATGGGAATTCAGTAAACCTTCAAGGGAATGCAGCCTTTAACGGAACCGTTCAGGGAGCTGCTACTTTTCAACAAATTCCATATTTGTATCCTTCTTCGCTCAATCAGACCATAAGTAGTTCAAACCCTGTTTGCGATGGCGATGCCAACGGAGCAATCAATATACAAACCAGTGGGGCTTATACACCTTACCAATACTCCATCGATGGTTTGAATTTCCAGGCGAGTCCCAACTTCACAAACTTGCCGGCTGGTAATTACACTGTAGTGTCCAGACCACAAAACAATGCCAATTGCATTACCACTTCTGCAATACAAATTAATGATCCACTGACCATTACTCCCAATCTTCAGACTACTCAAATCACTTGCTTCGGTGCTAATGATGGGAGCGCAACCTTAAACCCAAGTGGGGGCGATGGTCCGCTATACCAGGTTCAATGGAGTACGGGGCAAACCGGTAATTCCATTTCCAATCTCGGGCCGGGTAATTATTCGGTTGCAATAACCGACAGTTGCACCCGATCCGGACCTGAATTGGTGCAGAATGGTGCTTTTCAAAATGGGACATCCGGTTTTACGAGTGACTATACTTCTTGCATTAATTGCTATAACGGATTTAACGATATTCCCGGCGGAGCTTTTGTTGTAAGTCACAATTCTAACCTTCACCACAGCGGTTTTAACGGATTTGGTAATGGCGGGCAAGGCAATTTTATGATTGTAAACGGGTCGGACGTACCCAATACCAATGTTTGGTGTCAAACTATTAATGTTCAGCCCGATACCTATTACTTCTTCTCCACAGCAGTAAGCTCAGTGGTAGCCGCAAGTCCTGCCCAATTGCAGTTTGAGGTTAATGGTGCTTTACTCGGACCGGTATTTACAGCACCTGCAGCAACAGGAATTTGGTCCACCTTTTCTTCGGTATGGTACTCTGGTCCTTCCACAACAGCAGTTATCTGTATTCTCAATCAAAACACAACGCTTGGCGGGAATGATTTTGGTCTGGACGATATCTCCTTTAAAGCCTGTATTTCCTGCACGGAAAGTTTTCCTTTTACCATTACTGAACCAAGCCAGCTACAAGTGAATGTATCAGGAACAGATGTATCCTGCAACGGTGGCAACGATGGCACAGCACAAGCCGTACCTTCCGGAGGCACCGGATTAATTAGCTATTCATGGAGTACAAATCCGATTCAAAACACAAATACAATCAATGGATTAATACAAGGCAATTATAGTGTTACTGTAAGCGATGCCAACCTTTGTACTGCGACTGGAACGGTTGTAATTGGCTTTGTATCCGACCCTCAGATCACGGCAATTGTTGATACGGATATCGACTGTTCTACGCCAAACGGAGGAAGCATTACTGTTACTGCTACCGGAAATAATCTGCAATACAGTATCGACGGTGGCTTGACATTCCAGGTTTCCAATTCATTTACAGGTTTAAATTCAGGAAATTACGCTATAGTTGTACAGGAAAACGGATGTCAGCAAACCGGTAATATCACCATTTCGGCCAGTGGTTTATTGAATATTACCACCAACCAGACTGATATTTCCTGCCCCGGGATTGCAGATGGTTCGGCCACTGTAAACATTTTAAGTGGTAATGGCAACTATACCTTTAACTGGAATACTGTTCCAGTGCAAAACACACAGACAATTAATGGATTAAATCAAGGCACTTATACCGTTACTGTAATAGATGGAAATGGTTGTAATGCGAGTTCAAACCTTAATATTGGGGTTCAGGCCAATCCTCAGATTACGGCAATTGCTACCACAGATATCCAATGTTTCAATGGATCGAATGGATCGATTACTATAACAGCCGGCGGAACAGGATTGCAGTATAGTATCGATGGGGGCCTTACATTTCAGACTTCAAATCAGTTCAACGGACTTGCTGCAGGGGTTTATCCTGTGCTGATTCAGCAGAATACCTGTCAGGACAACGGATTTGCCACGATAAATGAACCCGATCAACTGGAACTGGATATTGCCACTACCAATACCACTTGTAATGGTCAGTGTAATGGGGTAGTGGTAGCAACGGTTACAGGAGGGGTGTTGGACTACAATTATGGCTGGAGCAACAACCTGGCCGGAGCTGCTGATGTTCAGGCAAGTAGTGTGTGTGCAGGAAACTATTCAATTACTATTACCGATGCTAATGGATGTACTGTAAATCAGCAGTTTTCAATTACCGAACCACCGGCGTTGGAAATTGAAAATGCCTTTATCAGTAATGAAACTTGTTTGAATGATTGCGATGGTTCCATTGATTTAACTGCTCAAAATGCAGTAAGTTTCCAATTAGGAACAAACTCACAACAGCCTGGCGGAAGCTTTGGAGATCTCTGTCCGGGAACCTATTCGGTAACACTAAGTGATATTGAGGGCTGTACACTTAACCAGGATTTTACGATACTTCCGGGTACTACGGTTCAGGCTTCTTTCGATGCAGATCGTTTTATTGTCAGCGAGTTAGAACCTTTTGTTAATTTCAGTAATACCAGCACCGGAGCAGTTACTTACGAGTGGGATTTTGCGGCTGTTGGAACAAGTGCTTTACCTAGTCCCGGGTTCCGTTTTACGGGCTTTTTACCGGGTATTTATCCCGTATGTCTGGAGGTAACAAACCAGCAGGGATGCAGGGATTCTGTTTGCAGAAACATTACTGTACGAGAAGATTTGCTGGTGTATGTGCCCAATACATTTACACCCAATTTTGATGGAAACAACGATGTTTTCAGACCGGTTTGTCTGGCTTGTATTCATTCCGATTACAGCTTCAGAATATACAATCGCTGGGGAGAAATCGTTTTTCAGACCGAGGATCCAACAGCCGGTTGGGACGGAACGCTTGGCGGCGGGATTCGTGCTCAATCCGGAACCTATGTCTGGCATATGCAGTTCATGCTCGATGGCGATGTGGTTGTACACACCATGCGCGGACATGTGAATCTTTTGCGATGAATACCCAATTTTTAGGGTATATACTAATACAAGAGCAATAATTAGCTCTACCAAATTTATCTTATAATTTACATTATGTTAAGTTGTAAGTAATTTAAAAGGAATAATTTATAACCATGTACTTCCTCCTTGACTAGACGTGGGATGAGTTTCCTTCCATCCTTCCACCCACACTGAGTTTGCCGATGTGTCCATCTGTAAACCTTCAACTATTCATACAGAACTTTCCGATACGCCCTTCCATCGTAAACCCACCAATAAAAAAAGGCGATCCAACCGGACCGCCTTTTGTGCTAATATTTCATATGGAATTAACCGTTCTTGATCGCCTTATCAACTTCCGACCATTTCTCCTGCATGTTTAAACGCGCATAAATGGTACGCAACATAATCAGGTTGTTTTTGTCTTTGGAATTAAGAGTTCTTGCCTTTTCAAGCGGAGCAATTGCTTCCTTAAACAACTCGTCGGCACGTGCTTTTTCCTTATCATAAACCGCATTGTCCTTGATGTCGTTAATGGCTTTGTAAATATCTACAGCCCGGTTGTAATACATCGCACCAAGGTTAAAATACGCATCAAAATAATTCGGATTGATGGCAATCGCGTTCTCGTAAGCCTTTTTGGCGTCGTCGTAACGCTTCATTTCATCGTAAATGGCGCCTGCGTTAAAGTACAACAGGGCGTCTTTAGGGTTTATTTTAATGGCTTCTGCCAAAGCTTTTTCAGCTCCTTCATTGTCGCCAATCGATAAATAATAATTGAATTCTGCAATTGCCAAGGCGCTGTTTTTCGGGTATTTAGCCCTACCCGCTTGAATCACTGCTTTAGCTTCATCCTTCTTGCCTGCTTTGGTTAAAACTTCTGCATAACGGCTGATAAGGTCTGAACCCTGGTACCCTGCATCGGCGCAGATTTTAAACATGTCGGCCGACTTGTTATACATCTTATTGGCTTCCGGGCAATCGGTGCTTTTATCTGCTCCGCACTTTTTGGTGAGCGCTTCGCCGTGGTAATCGTAAGCCAGTCCTGCATTAAAACAACTCAGAGTATCCAGAACTTCCATAACGTTCATCAGCTCGTAACACGATTCAAAATACAATGCTGCCGAATCGTATTTCTGCTTTTCGAACGCTTTAGCCCCCATCTGATAGCTCATGGTATGAGGTACAAAGATCATACGGTAAATATCCTCTTTCGGATCGTACTTCTTGTTCTTATTGGCCATTGCTGATTTCCATGCTGCAAAGGCTTCCTTACCGGTAGCTTCGGCATCAAACTCTACAAATTGTTCATCTTTTGCACCTGAAAGCATGGAAACATAAAAATAGATCTGCCCTTTATAAAACAAGGTTTTCGGATCGTTTTTCGTTTCATCATGGGCAGCTGCCAGGTCAATGTACTTCTTGGCTTCCAGTAATTTGTTCTTCGCTCCGGCAGGATTGCTTTGCTGAAGTTTACCGAAGTCGTCCATTGCATTTTTAGCAGAAACACGGTTATTTACCTGTGCATCGACTCCGGTTAAACTCAATCCGGCCAGCAATAGTCCGAGCGTAAGGTTGCGTAGGTTCTTCATTTTGTTTCTTTTTCTGTTTTAAGTATGCAGTCCTTTCAATTATTCCACATCCGGAGTGTTATTTTCAATTTCCGTGCCAGCATCTGCTGGAGGATTTTCTCCCTCATTAACGATCGGACTATCCGGATTCGTGCCTTCAATTGCAGTTTCTACCGTTTCCTCTTCTTCATCTCCTTTATTAACAACGGCTACAGAAGCAATCGATTCACTGTTCTTTAAGTTGATCAGGCGCACCCCCTGGGTTACACGACCCATCGTGCGGAGCTCAGAAGCATTGATACGAATGGTTACTCCACCTTTGGTGATGATCATCATATCGTTATCGTCAGAAATATTCTTGATAGCAACCAACTGACCGGTTTTATCGGTGATGTTCAATGTTTTTACACCTTTTCCACCACGACCGGTAATACGGTAATCACTTACTTTCGAACGTTTTCCGTATCCTTTTTCAGATACCACAAGGACTTCTTCCTCATCAATGTTTCCGAAAGTGACCATTCCCACAACTTCTTCTTTGGTCTCGTCCTCAATACGTATACCGCGAACACCTGAAGCAGTACGTCCCATATCGCGCACTTCGTCTTCCTGGAAAAGAATGGCTCGTCCTGTATTGAGCGCCATCATGATATGATCTTTTCCATTGGTAAGTCGTGCTTCCAAAAGCGTATCGTTTTCGCGGATGGTAATGGCATTGATACCGTTGGAGCGTGGACGCGAATAAGCTTCGAGTTCGGTCTTTTTGATTACACCGCGCTTGGTACAAAGAATGATGGATTTGTCGGCAAAATACGCCGGATCGGTTACATCCTTTACATTGATATAGGCACGCACTTTGTCTTCACCATCGATATTAATGAGGTTCTGAATTGCGCGTCCTTTGCTCGTTTTCTCTCCTTCGGGAATTTCATAGGCACGAATCCAGAATACTTTTCCTTTTTCGGTAAAGATGAGCACATAGTCGTGGTTGGATACCATGAAGATATGTTCAAGGAAATCCGCATCACGTGTTCCGGATCCGCGTGAACCGGTTCCTCCCCTACTTTGTGCACGGTATTCGCGCAATGGAGTACGTTTAATATATCCGAGATGAGAAATGGTTATCACCATCTCTTCATCGGCAATCATATCTTCAATACGGAAATCTCCTGATGCATATTCGATTTGCGAACGACGCTCATCACCGTAATTCGCACGGATCTCGCGAAGCTCTTCTTTGATGACTTCCATCCGCATATCTTCATTATCCAGAAGATTTTTCAAACGGGAAATCAAAGCCATCACTTCTTCGTATTCTCCACGCAGCTTATCCTGCTCAAGACCGGTAAGCTGACGCAGACGCATTTCTACAATCGCGCGGGACTGAATCTCGCTCAAACCAAAGCGCTCCATTAGTTTCTCACGGGCTTCATCCGGACTGGAAGAGGCACGTATAAGAGCAATTACTTCGTCAATATTATCTGAAGCAATGATGAGTCCTTCCAGAATATGTGCACGCTCTTCTGCTTTGCGCAATTCGAATTTGGTGCGACGAACAACTACTTCATGACGGTGTTCAACAAATTGAACGATCATTTCCTTGAGGTTCAGCACCAGCGGGCGACCTTTTACAAGGGCAATGTTCAGAACCGAGAATGAATTCTGGAGATCGGTGTATTTGTAGAGGTTATTCAATACGACATTAGGAATAGCATCGCGCTTAAGCTCATACACTACTCGCATACCGGTTCTGTCAGATTCATCGCGGATATCGCTGATTCCTTCGATCTTTTTCTCTTCTACCAGTTCAGCCGTTTTGCGGATCATTTCTGCCTTGTTCACCAGGTAAGGAATCTCAGAAACGATAATCACATTACGACCTCTTTCTTCTTCGATAGTGGCTTTACCACGAACAACTACCCTACCGCGTCCTTCTTCAAAAGCGCGCTTTACGCCGTCATAGCCGTAAATGGTTCCTCCTGTCGGGAAATCGGGAGCTTTAACAAATTTCATCAATCCGGCGATATCGATATCGCGGTTGTCGATATAGGCAATGATTCCGTCAATAACTTCGGTTAGGTTATGGGGCGGCATATTGGTAGCCATCCCTACTGCAATACCGGAAGAACCGTTGATCAGCAAATTCGGTATACGTGCAGGTAGTACTGTAGGTTCTTCGAGCGAATCATCGAAATTGGGACGAAAATCAACTGTTTCCTTTTCAATATCGGCCAATAACTCCTCGGCAATCTTGCGCAGACGTGCTTCTGTGTAACGCATTGCAGCAGGACTATCACCGTCAACCGAACCGAAGTTACCCTGACCATCAACCAACGGATAACGCAAGGACCAATCCTGGGCCATACGCACCATGGTATCGTAAACAGAGCTGTCTCCATGCGGGTGGTATTTACCCAAAACCTCCCCCACAATACGGGCAGATTTTTTATGCGGGCGATTGGAAAGAACTCCAAGTTCCTGCATTCCAAATAACACCCTGCGGTGCACCGGTTTTAATCCATCGCGAACATCCGGTAATGCACGGGATACAATAACCGACATCGAATAATCGATGTAAGCCGTTTTCATTTCTACTTCAATGTTGATCGGTATGATCTTTTCGCCTTCTGCCATAATGTCTCGTTAACTGTTTTGCACGATTGTTGGGAGAACCCCAACAAGGAGGCCGAAGGTACCCATAATAGGGGGCTTTTGACTGAAAAAAAAGAATGGAATTTTAAACAAAAATCTGTTGAAAAAAACACCTTATGAACAAGGTGTCAACATAAGTACTGCATAATTTTGGAAGCATCGCAAAGTCCCCTATTTTGTGGGCTTTCCGGTAAACAGCACTGAAGGAAAAAGACTATGGAAGCGAAATTTTCACCGAGAGTTAAAGACGTCATCACCTTCAGCAGGGAGGAAGCTCTCCGTTTGGGCCATGATTACATTGGCGTAGAGCATTTGCTTCTGGGCATCATCCGCGAAGGAGAAGGAACCGCCATGCGTGTGCTAAAACAACTCGGTGTGGAAGCCCGGGATCTGCGTAAAGAGCTGGAAAAGAACCTTGCACCCGGAAATGCAAAATCGGCCAATGTGGGGAACCTGCCATTGGTAAAACAGGCAGAAAAGGTCCTTAAGATCACTTATCTTGAGGCACGATTATTTAAAAGCAGTGTGATTGGAACAGAACATTTATTACTTTCCATTCTCAAAGACGAAGACAATGTAGCTACCCGTTCTTTACAACGCTTCAATGTCGAATACGATACCATCAAGACAGAACTCGAAAACATGCACAAAGACAGCAACTACCCCAAATCGGAACTGCCCAACAATCCGGCAGATGATGATGATGAAAATGCAGGAGATTCCTTCTCACAAAGCCAGCGCCGCACCGATTCCAAATCGAAGACACCGGTCCTCGATAATTTCGGTCGTGATCTCACCAAAGCTGCAGAGGATGGAAAACTCGATCCCATTGTTGGACGCGAACAGGAAATTGAGCGTGTTTGCCAGATCCTGAGCCGCAGAAAGAAAAACAATCCCATCCTTATCGGTGAACCCGGTGTAGGTAAATCCGCCATTGCAGAGGGACTCGCATTGCGTATTGTTCAGCGCAAGGTTTCGCGTGTGTTGTTCAACAAACGCGTGGTATCTCTTGATCTTGCTTCACTCGTTGCAGGAACCAAGTACCGCGGTCAGTTCGAAGAGCGCATGAAAGCAGTAATGAACGAGCTTGAAAAATCGCCCGACGTTATCCTTTTCATTGACGAAATCCACACCATTATCGGTGCCGGAGGAGCTTCAGGTTCGCTGGATGCATCCAACATGTTCAAGCCTGCACTTGCGCGTGGAGAGATCCAATGCATAGGAGCAACTACACTTGATGAGTACCGCCAATACATTGAAAAAGACGGAGCCTTGGAGCGCCGTTTTCAGAAGGTGATCGTTGAGCCGACATCCATCGATGAGACCATTCAGATCCTGAACAACATTAAGGAGAAATACGAAGATCACCACAACGTGAACTATACACCGGATGCAATTGATGCCTGTGTAAAACTCACCTCGCGCTACATCACCGACCGTCACCTTCCCGATAAGGCGATTGATGCGTTGGATGAAGTTGGATCACGTGTTCACTTGAGCAATATTAATGTACCGCAAAACATCCTCGATATCGAGAAAAAAATCGAAGACATCAAGGAAGAGAAAAACAATGTAGTACGCAGTCAGAAATACGAAGAAGCTGCCAAACTGCGCGATACCGAACGGCAGCTTCAGGAACAACTCGAAGCGGCAAAACGCAAATGGGAAGAAGAATCTAAACTTCAGCGTGTTACAGTTACTGAAGATAACGTCGCCGAGGTGGTAGCGCAAATGACCGGTATACCTGTTCAGCGTATCGCACAAAAAGAAAGTGGTCGTCTTGTGCAAATGGCAGAAAATCTCAAGGGACGTGTGATTGGTCAGGAAATGGCGGTACAAAAAGTGGTGAAAGCCATTCAGCGTAATCGTGCCGGACTGAAAGATCCAAATAAACCGATCGGTTCATTTATTTTCCTTGGTCCTACCGGTGTAGGTAAAACACAATTGGCAAAAGAACTGGCGAAATACCTGTTCGATTCCGAAGAAGCCATGATCCGCATTGATATGAGCGAATACATGGAGAAATTTGCGCTCAGCCGGCTGATCGGTGCTCCTCCCGGATATGTAGGATACGAAGAAGGTGGACAGCTAACAGAAAAAGTGCGTCGTCGCCCCTATTCTATCATTCTACTTGACGAGATTGAAAAAGCACATCCCGACGTATTCAATCTTCTTCTGCAGGCCCTGGACGATGGTCAGATGACCGACAGTCTCGGACGCAAGATCGATTTCCGAAATACCATTATCATCATGACCTCCAATATCGGAGCGCGACAGCTTTCTGATTTTGGTGCAGGAGTAGGATTTGGAACCAAGGCTAAAGAAGAGACCAGCGAACGCGATAATAAAGGTGTAGTGGAAGCAGCACTCCGTAAGGCATTCGCACCCGAATTCCTGAACCGTATCGACGATGTTGTGATGTTCAATTCGCTCAAGCGTGAAGATATTCATCAGATCATTGATCTTGAACTTCAAAAACTCTTCAAGCGTATCAATGAGCTAGGATATAAAATCGAACTTACGCCAGATGCCAAAGATCAAATCGCAGAAAACGGATTCGACGAGAAATTCGGAGCACGTCCGTTGAAGCGCGCCATACAGAAATACCTCGAAGATCCACTGGCAGAAGAGATCATAAAGTCGAATCTGCAGGAGGGTGATACGATTAAAGTCGGACTCGATACTGCTACGAAAGAGCTCCAGATACAAATCGTAAAAGGTACTCCTGCGCCGAAGAAAAAACCGAAAAAAGAAGAAGAAAATCCTTCTGAAGATTAATACAATGGTCCCGTACAATCGGGACCATTTTTAATTATGAGAAATAGTAGACGAAAAAAATCCGAAAAGTTTAACAAGAAATCCATATCACGGAAGCAAGGTGTTTTGATGGGTTTGTTTTTTCTTTCTTTAGTCCCAACGCTTTTTCTTTTTATGGTCTCAAATAATTTAAGCGAAAAGGATATGAACTACGATAAAAACGCAAAGGGCTTCCTTGTAGAAAAAATTGTTAGGAAAAGGCCAAGCGGAAAAAACAGAAATGTGCCTTATTGGGCAGACAGGATAAGTTATGTTGTCGTCGGTGACACCATGATGACCTATTCTTATGATGTTACAAATTACAAGGTCGGAGATTCAGTGGATTTGGTATATTCTGAAAGCGCACCTGACAAGGCAGTATTAAAATCCGAAAAATTAAACATCAGCAATGAAGAAGTTAAATTAGCCGGAATAATCAAATACCCAATGGCCGGAATTTCATTGTTATTGCTTGTATTGGGAATACGACAAATGTTTATCGATTCTTCAAAATCATCAATTACCGATACTGAATAGAAGGGAAAGCAATTTAATTGCCTGGCTTTTACTTTTCATTGAATACTGCAATTACAGTTGTTTAGGGATACGCCGAAAAACGCCCGGCCCGCTCTGTAAACAAACGTGTAAACGATTTTCCACCGGCATGAATGTCAAATTGCTCCCCGCTACTGGTTTTTCGGTTGGGCAGACCTCTTTGTTCTGTTGCGATTTTACTGTCATCAAATTCAATGGCAAAACGAATTACCATTTCCTTTTTCCCCTTCTGAATCTCGTCTGGTTTCACCAAAAATTCAAATCCCCCAGTACAAACCACTATCGAATCATCGGATTTAGGTTTGCATTCCTTCAAGGTAAACGAGAGAATATAGTCAGTCCCCTGCCTGCAACAAACACCACCAGCCCATACGTGGGAATATAGTTTTGCATACGATTTCTGCGCAGAAACTTCCGCAACATTAAGTGAAACAATAAGAAGAAGGAATAGTTTCATTTTATTCAATCTTTAGTGAAAACTCAAAACTATTATCCGATAACCGATAACCAAAATACTGCTACGGATAGGCCGTCATACTATGTGTATGCCTTGTGAATATACGCTTCTCCCCTTTTCCCTTGCGGTATAGGACGAATAGTTGATCAGAACATGCAGGAAAAGTCTCTTCCAAGGATTTGCCTTCCCAAATATTGGTTTGGTCATAGACCTCCGAAAACGTAATGACAAACAAATTTCCGCTCCGGGTAATGGCTGATCCTTTCACCGTAAAGGAACGCATGCCGTTGCATACCACAATCGAATCTATTCCAATTCCCTTTTCGCGAAAATCGCTAAATGTAAGTGTGTAATTCGATCCGTGTCTGCAGCAAATACCTCCTGCCCAACGGTGGGTGTGCAGGGTAGCCGAATCGGATTGCGCATAGCATGTTGCAGGAATGAGTAGAATGAGGAGAAAAAGAAGTCGTAACATAGGCATTTTTGAAGCTGTACACTTCAAAGCCACTGCCGTTCGAAAAAGTAAGAATTAAGGCAATTAACTTTTCGCAAACTGTTCAATCACCGATTGCGTAACACCTGTATTGCTGAAGCCTCCATCGTGGAAGAGGTTTTGCATGGTGACATAACGGGTGAGATCGCTGAACATGACCACGCAATAATCGGCGCAGGCAGCAGCGTCGGCGTTGCCGAGTGGACTCATCTTCTCGCTAAACGAAATGAACTCACTGAATCCTTTAACTCCGCTACCGGCGGTGGTCATGGTGGGTGATTGCGAAATGGTATTGACACGCACCTTTTTGCTTACACCGTAGTGGTAGCCAAAACTGCGGGCAATGGATTCGAGCATCGATTTGGCTTCGGCCATTTCATTGTAATCGGGGAAAACACGCTGTGCAGCGATATAGGTAAGACCGAGCACCGAGCCCCAGTCGTTGATAGCGTCTTTCTTCATGCAGATCTGCATGAGCTTATGGAAGGAAACCGCGGAAATATCCATCGATTTGAGCATCCAGTCGTGGTTGAGGTCGGTATAGTGTTTTCCTTTACGCACGTTGAGCGACATTCCGATGCTGTGCAGTACAAAATCGAATTTCCCTCCGAAATGCTCCATGGCTTTATCCACCAGGTTTTCGAGGTCTTCCATGGAAGTTGCATCTGCACCGATTACGGGAGCGTTATTGCACTTGGCAGCCAGGTTGTTGATTTCACCCATGCGCATGGCCACCGGAGCGTTGGTGAGCACGATCTGCGCTCCTTCTTCGTGGCAGCGTTCGGCCACTTTCCAGGCGATGGACATTTCGTTGAGGGCACCGAAGATGATCCCTTTTTTTCCTTTGAGCAGGTTATTTCCCATGGTTGATAGCGATTAAGAGAGGGCAAATATGCCAATTTTTGGGGAATTTCTTAATGTGCGAATGAGTGAATATGCTAATGTGCGAATCCTTCTTCGCTGAAGCTACGAAGGACAAGTATGCATAGGAGAAATTCAACCTTTTTTTGAATCCTTAATGAGTTGTCGTATTCTTTCAATTAGTTGGTTATCATTAAGGTAAGGTTCTTTTAGGATCTTGTTATGGTCGTTTTTATATATTTAATTTTAAATTTCCCAAATTTTATCAAAATTAATTCTTAGTGTTTTTAATGAATTTGGATTTAGAAAACTTGAGAATAACAAACCATCAAATTCTAGGTTGAAATCATAAAAGAACTCTTCGAGAATATTTATTAAATCGATTATGTCTGTGTAAGGTAAGTCTATTTTTATCCTATTATCATCAATATGAGCAATATGTTGATTTCTTATTTTAAGAATATTTAAAGAACTGAATTTTCGAATTAACTCCTTTCTTTTTTTGCTCAGATTATCAGAAAGGTTAAACCCTTGATTATGTGTTCTAGCTTTATTGATTAATTGATCCAGGTTGAAATGCTCATTATTTCCGAGTAAAATTGAAAGAATTAATATCGAATTTCTCTCTGATAATATTCTTAATGTGTAAATTCCATCGTTGCGGTTTATCATTCCAGGATCCAATAATAGGTCCTTAAAAAATTCGCGATGGATGACTAAATAACTTATCTGTTCAAATTGAATTGAACGAATTCTTTCAAAGGATAATTCAATGTCTTTGTTCACTTTTATTTCATGATTTTTTCATTCGCATATTAGCGCACTAGCACATTCGCAAATTCTCACACTAGCACATTCCCACATTAATTTAACTCCACTCCAACCGATTCTCCTCATCCATTTTCAACTGATCATTATCCAGCAACCAGCGAATGATCTTCTTGATCTTTTCCTCCGAATGATGTCCCAGTTTTTCACGTAAGCCGCGGATTTCGATGGCGCCTTCGCGTAATACTTCTTTTATTTCTGCCGTGATGCTTTCCATTTCGATGTTGGAGAGTCCTACTTTGTTTTCACGCTGACAATGATCGCAGAGCCCGCAGCGTGTTTCTGGGTCTTCTCCGAAATATTTCAGCAATAAGTTACTTCTGCACGATTTTTTATTGCGTACATAATCCACCATCGTGTGCATGCGATCCATCGCCACTCGTTTGCGTTGATCGTATACCAGAGGAGGAAGCGAAAAATCGCGTTCGGGCATTCGGTTCTGCAAAAAGGTGATGCGCGGTTTATCCGATCGGGGAACGTACACGATCACCTTTAACTCATCTAATTTTTTGAGCATACGCACCACCTGCTCGTATTCTATTCTGGTGCGGTTGGCGATTTCCTTTTCGTTGATGCGCACAAAATCATCGAACAATCCCGAATACGATCGTAGCAGCAGTTTAATGAAGGCATCGAAATTCTTATTGCGAATCTGGAAATCGTAAATATGCCTCTGATCCATCAACATCCGAATACGCGCCGGATTGCTGTAGGCTTCAGACAATTCGATGAATTCACCGATCTCGAGGAGTCGCAGTGCATTGTGCGCAACGGTAGGAATGAGATTGAAGCGGTGACAAAATTCATTGAGATCAAACTCTGAAGTTTTTTCTAATCCTGCCCCAATGGCGATCTGGTAATAGTTATGCAGCGCGATATAGGTCCGCCGAACAGTATCCATATCCGGAAACGATTGACGAACGCTTTCCTCGATCGAAAATACATCGGCTTCGTCGTAGAGCATGATCGCCCATGACATCTGTCCATCGCGTCCTCCCCTTCCCGCTTCCTGAAAATAGGCTTCCGGTGAATCGGGTAAATCGAGGTGGATCACAAAACGCACATCAGGTTTATCAATACCCATTCCAAAGGCATTCGTAGAGCAGATCACCCGCGTTTTTCCGCTGATCCAGTCGTTTTGTTTTTGTTCGCGCTGTGCGGGTTCCAGTCCTGCGTGGTAGAAATCAGCAGAGATGCCGTTTTTCTGAAGGAAAAGCGCTGTTTCCAGTGTTCGTTTGCGGTTTCTCACGTAAATGATTCCGGTGCCCTGAATCTGATTGCAGATCCGTAGCATGCGGTCGCCTTTGTTCTCTTCGTTTCTAACAATGTAACCGAGGTTTTTCCGTGCAAAACTGCTGCGGAATACTTTCCCCCTGTGAAACGCAAGTTTCTCCTGGATGTCTTCTACCACTTCGGGTGTTGCAGTAGCTGTGAGCGCCATTACAGGTACATCCGGTAAAAACTGGCGGATCTCGGCAATGCGGAGATAAGGTGGACGAAAATCGTATCCCCATTGCGAAATGCAATGTGCTTCGTCAACGGCAATGAGATTGATGCTCATTCGTTTCAGGCGTTCCTGAAAAAGTGCAGTTTGCAGGCGTTCGGGTGAGACGTACAAAAACTTAACCTCGCCATAAATGCAATTGTCGAGTGCAATATCAATCTCTCGGTATTCCATGGCGGAAGTAATGGCAATAGCCTTAATTCCACGGGCATTGAGGTTGCGGACCTGATCGCGCATGAGGGCGATGAGCGGAGAAACCACCAGACACATGCCTTTGCGTGCAAGAACAGGAACCTGAAAACAGACGGATTTCCCTCCTCCCGTAGGAAGCAGAGCAAGGGTGTCATGTCCCTCTAACACAGAGCGTATGATGTCCTCCTGAAGGTCGCGGAACTCTGCGTGACCCCAATAGCGCTGCAATATGGAACGTAACTCATTGACCATTACCTCACTCAAAAATACCAATAATACCCTATGCTTGTATTTCCCTGTTCACCTAAAGCAAAATGCTTATATTCGTAACTACACCAACACCAAAAACACATCGGTTATGTTTGCAGAAAAAAAAGTCAGCACTCCGATCCGTGTGGAGCTCACCAAGAAGAGCCGCCTCCCACAGGTCGATTTTGATAATATTATTTTCGGACGTCAGTTCTCCGACCACATGTTCATGGTTGATTACACGGACGGAAAATGGCACGATGCCCGCATTGTTCCCTACGCTCCTATCCCGCTGAGTCCTGCTATGCATGCTTTGCATTATGGTCAGTCGATTTTCGAGGGAATGAAAGCCTACCGCAACAACCGCGAAGAGATTTATCTATTCCGACCGGAAGAGAATTTCAAGCGACTGAACAATTCAGCCGAGCGCATGTGTATGCCTCAGCTTCCAAAAGAGATTTTCATGGATGCCCTCAATGAACTGATCCGCCTCGATCAGGATTGGGTTCCCCGTAAGGAAGGATCTTCTTTGTATATCCGTCCCTTTATGTTTGCCACGGATGAATTCATCGGGGTGAAACCATCGGAGACGTATCGTTTTATGATCTTTACCTGTCCTGTAAATTCGTATTACACCGAGCCGGTTCGTGTGAAAATTGAAACCGTGTATTCCCGCGCCTGCGAAGGAGGAGTTGGTCGCGCCAAAGCAGCTGGTAACTACGCCGCAGCCCTCTACCCAGCTCGATTGGGTCAGCAGGAAGGCTACCACCAGCTTGTTTGGACCGACGCCAAGGAACACAAGTACATTGAGGAATCCGGTACCATGAACATCATGTTCAATATCGGCGACAAGCTTGTTACCCCACCCACCAGCGGAACCATATTGCCGGGTATAACACGTAATAGCGTAATTACGATTGCGCGCGATTGGGGATTGAATGTAGAGGAAACAAGCGTGCACGTTGATGAAGTGATCAATGCGCTCAAGAAAGGAACCCTCAAGGAAGCCTTCGGAATGGGAACAGCCGCTACCATTGCACACATCAAACTCATTGGTTACCGCAACAAGAAATACGAACTCTCCGATCCCGATTCTTCTTACTTCTCCCACAAGGTGAGCAAGTACCTCGAAGATCTGCGCAGAGGTTACGTCGAAGATAAATTCAACTGGACTTATCAGGTTGTATAAATGAAAAGTCCCGCTTTTGCGGGACTTTTTTTATTTCTTTAGTTCCAAACAACCAGTTTTTTCCAAACCGTTCCACCATTAAACTGTACTCCTACCGAATAAATACCCGAAGGCAGATCGATGGCAATTTGCTGTGTGTTGGTAGTGATTGCTTCCTGACGAATTAGTTTACCATCGAGTGAAAAGATGATCCACGATTGAGCTTGCTGAGAGGAATGCATTTCGAGATTAATTGAATGTCCGGCAGGATTTGGCCAGATCACAAATGCGCTTTGCATATCGTTTTCTTCCAAACTCCACCACGATTCGCATTCAACTTGTGACGTTGAACTGCAGCCATTGGAATCGGTGATGGTTAAGGTGGCGCAAATGTACCAGGTGATATTGGAAGTGACTTGCACCGGATTGGCATTTCCGCTGTAAATCGTATCGGTACCGTTAACGACTATCCACCATAAATCATAACCCGTAAGCGTTGTTTCCAGAATAAAATCAGGTGGAATGGGCATTGTTATGGTGAATACGGGTGTAGGAAGACTTGTTGTTTCTGCAAGCACAATCTCTTCTTCACGACTCAAGCAACCGCGATCGTCGGTCACCTGAAGGGTTAGGGTATCGCTCTGATAAAACCACTGACCCGGATCGTTAATCCCGTTACTCCATTGGTATTCGGTGTAATTACCTGCCTGAATAAATGATGAATCTCCATTACAGAATACCGTATTTCCCAACCACTGTGGCGAGTAATTACTAGCAGACAATGCACGGAATCCGTCAATTTTTCCATAGCCCCAGGTGATGTTGGGTGTACCTGAAGTTTGCGCATCAATTTTTGCCGTTTGGGTGATAAGATCCATGAACTCATCCCAGCGTAAATTCGGACATTTCTCCAATAACAATGCACCAATCCCTGCCACAACCGGTGCTGCCATGGATGTTCCACCGTTACGGATATGCATGCTGTCCTGCGAAACTTTATGCGGTTCATTGATGCGCATCCAAGCCATTGACGCAAGTGGACCTGCACTCATCGTTACATCACCGGTGGCGGCAATTTCGGGTTTAATGCGGTTATCGCGCGTAGGACCACGACTGGAATTCACCGAGATCGTATTCACCACAGAAGGGAACGTTTGAAGTGTTCCGTTGTAATCCACATAGGCATTTGATCCTACATAATTTGCAGTAGTAATTACAGTTGGTAAGCAGGAAAAGGAAGAAACAATTACCTGTGCAGAATCAGGAGCGGTATATCGTACCATTTCAGAGTACATGCCAACAGAAGGTAAAGCGGCGGGCTGCACCATTCCCGAAATACCCATCCAGGAAGCAGACCACACATCCAATGTTCCATTTCCTGTGGTGATAAACCGAAAGAGATACTGTGAAGAATCGGGTTGTTTCAGATGAACCGATAATTTGTACACATCTTGAATGAGTTCGAGAGAATAATCCACAACTGCGAGTTTGTTCGGACCATTCCACAACGTATCAGTAAGAATACCTGTTCCCACATCCGCAACATTTCGAAAAGGCGTCCTGCCCCTGTAAGAATACACCGGTGTGTGGGCATCTGCTCCAATAGAGAATTGCATCAGATTCAGATCGGCTGTATCGGCAAAAGCTTCAAAATACACAGCCCCGTATCCTAGAGCCGATGATGCGTTGTATTGAAACCAGGAAAAGGTGGTATCTATTCCGGGTTGCTGACGCAAATGGTAATTACCGTAAACACTGCTGTTGCCTGAATTCCCCGCTGCACAAACAAAGAGTCGTCCTCTTTTAGCCCGGATCAGGCTATCGATAAATCGCGCAGCAGGATCCCGTCCATCGTGCGATCCGCTGTAGGTACCAACACTGGCATTGATCACCACGGGCATTCCTAAGGAATCGCCAATATGATACATCCAATCGGCTGCATCGGCAATGGTCTGCAACCAGTTATTGGCCGAGAAATTGGTTTTCACCACCAAAAGATTACTTTCCGGTGCTATTCCCTTGTGATGGCCTGTAGCTCCTGCATTTCCGGAGGTGGTTCCGGCCACTGTTGAACCGTGTGCGCTGGCATCGACTTGCGTGCATTGACCGGCCATAATCAGAGTGGAATCCCATACCCTGCCGTAACCATAATGGGGTGTCAGTACCGGATCAAAGCCTGCGGACTGATCCCAAATCGCGAGAATCCGTGTTCGACCATTGCTATCGAGAAAATCGGGATGCAGGAAATCTACACCGGTATCAATGATGCCCACCAAAACCCCTCTTCCTGAAAAAGATGAAACGAGCGGAGAAAAGCCCTGATGGATGGAATCTATATTGTTGCGCACGCGCATGGTATCGTTGAGAATGGTAGGCTGTGAAGCATCGTAAACAACCTTTTTTATTGCGGGTAAAGCACAAAAACCGGGTAAATCACTCCCTTTTAAAACAACAAAAAAACCGGAACCGGTGCTGTATTTAATTCGGCCTCCGTGGTTGGATAAGTAGTCCTCCAGAACCGATCTATCTCCTTCAGCTGCAAGATGAAAGAGCTGGTTAGACGATTCAGGGTTCTGCATTGCAGCCTGCAGGTGGAAATTACCGGTACAAGGCGATTGTGCAGAAGACAATAGCGCTTTAAGCAATAGCAGGACAAACGGAATTCGTTTCATGTGCGGATATAAAGTTACAAAAGTCGGAACAGAACTTGAGGGCCGGTCCCTCATTTCGTTCGTAGAAGCTTTTTCCACCATCTTTTGGGTATATCTAAAAAAATCCCTTTTGTTTGTAATATCTAAATCTTAGATATATTTGGACAACGCAAAAAAAACGATGCTGGATATTTTTGATATCTACGAAAAGATGGAACGCAACAACATCATGCTCTCATTCAAGGGCACGGTGACGTCTGAGTTGCTGACTTCAATTCTACAAATCATGGAATCGCGTCTGGATACCACCGACGATTCGCCCAAGATCAAGAAAAAGGTCTTCAATGTACTTGTTGAATGTCTTCAGAACCTCTACCATCACATCGATGAAGTGGATGAACTGGATGGTCCTTTCAGTTCGAAGTCTGCCATATTCATGATGGCAAAAAACGGTGACGATTACATCATCATGACCGGTAATTTCATTCTCAACCAGAATGTAAATGGTTTGCGTGATAAACTTGACGCCATCAATGCGATGGATCGTGAACAATTGAAAGAGTATTACAAATCCGTTTTAAACAACGGAACGATGTCGGCAAAAGGCGGAGGTGGCTTGGGGATGATAGATATTGCACGTAAATCGGGTCAGAAGTTGGAGTATGCTTTTCAGCCGGTAGACAGCGACAATTCCTTTTTCTCATTAAATGTTAAAGTAACACCCAACGTATAAACAATATGGAAAACATTCAAATTGACGGCACACCAAAAACGCCTACTGTTACCTTCAGTAAGGACAATGGAGTACTTGAAATCCGCGGCCGCTCGATTCCTGAGAATTCAATTGAATTCTACAAACCACTTATTGACTGGATCGAAGCATACGGTAAGTCTCCAAAAGGCGATACTATGGTAAATATCAAGTTGGAGTATTTCAATACTTCTTCTTCCAAATGTATTCTTGATGTGTTCAAAAAACTCGAAACTGTTTCGGGTACCAATATGACCATCAACTGGTATTACGAAGAAGATGATGAAGACATGCTAGAAGCCGGTGAGGACTACCAGGCTATCATCAACATTCCGTTTAAAATGATCGAAGTGGCTGAACTTGATTAAGCCTCATCAATAAAATTTAGAAGGGAGACCGCTGGTCTCCCTTTATTTTTTGGGTAAAAATGTCCGGAGCCAGTTTAAAGCCAGTTCTTCATTGTTAAAGAAACGCGTTGGCACCTTAGGTCGTTGTACCTTTATGTAGAAGTTGGCAATGATCCGCTGGGCCAGTGAACTGATCACAAAAGCATCGGCTATCCTGTATGCCTGACTTTCTTCCGAGGCGCTGAATGCTCTTGCTGTATGATCGGCACTGGAATGAAAACCCATTACGATCAAATTGGGGTATTTTTTTCCTCCTCCTTTTTCGCCTTTTACCTTGTGAAGAAATCGTAAATCGTCGCCTGTGGCAATATGGTTAGGATTGATACGAATTTCAAGTATACCCTCATCCAGAAATTTCATGGTGCCAAAGGGTAAGGGAATCAATTCAGAACTTATTTCCTGCTGTTCATCCACATTTATTCCTTGTTTGATTTTTTAAAATATACAAAATATTCTATCATGGACCAAATCCCGAAAAAAATCAGCCGCACAATTAAAAGATCGGTAGTACCCAAAGCTTTAGCGGTAAAATGCAAGGTAGAATAGATCAAAACAGGATAGGTAATCCTGAACAGGAACTTTTGAACTTTTGGTAATTCATGTAATGTTTTGATCAGCTTCACACCTCCAAAATACATGCATACAACTGAATTTCCTATCTTGAGGAAAATTCGATCCATGAAAAACAGCTTACTGCTTGCCGCGCTTCTGCTTGGGCT
>JBKBUQ010000036.1:0-21920 GCA_046289975.1 Flavobacteriales bacterium
TGCAGGGAAGGGTTCTTGCGATGCTTAGTCACATGATAAAGCCACGCAGAGTACTTGAGATTGGTACATATACGGGTTATTCGGCATTGTGTATTGCAGAGGGAATGACAGCTGATGGAAAAATAATAACCATTGATATCAACGCAGAACTTGAGGAACGTGTTCGTGGTTATTTTGCAGAATCATCGTATTCCGGAAACATCGATTTCAGAGTTGGTAATGCGGTTGATTTAATTCCTGGAATAGAGGAGAAGTTTGATCTTGTATTTATTGATGCCGATAAGATCAATTATCCTGCCTATTTTGATTTGGTAATGAATAAGCTAAACACAGGTGGATTTATAATTGCCGATAATGTATTGTGGAGTGGAAAGGTTTTGATGGAGGAAGAATTAATGGATAAAGACACGAAAGCCATTCATGAATTCAATACCAAAGTGCAAAATGATTCCCGTGTAGAAAATGTACTTTTCCCCATTCGGGATGGATTGATGATAGTGCGGAAAAAATAATTATTTCCTCACCAGCAATACCACATTTTCCACATGGTGCGTTTGCGGAAACATATCAACCGGCTGCACAACTTCAATGGAATAATTGTCTTTCATAAGTGCCAGATCACGTGCTTGTGTGGCAGGATTGCAGGATACGTATACGATCTTTTCGGGAGCTGCTTTCAGTATGGTTTGAATTACATCTTCATGCATCCCTGCTCGTGGCGGGTCGGTGATGATGACATCAGGTTGCCCATGTGTCTGAATGAACGTTTCATTTAAAACATCCTTCATGTCTCCGGCATAAAAATCAGTGTTTTTAATCCCATTTGCTTCCGCATTCTTTTTTGCGTCTTCAATGGCTGCATCCACATATTCGACTCCAATTACTTTTTTTGCTTTGGAGGCTACAAAATTGGCAATGGTGCCGGTACCGGTGTAAAGGTCGTACACAATTTCATCCCCATTTAATCCTGCAAGATCTCTGGCAACAGAATAGAGATGATAGGCTTGTTCCGAATTGGTTTGATAGAACGATTTTGGTCCGATTATGAATTTTAATCCTTCCATCGTTTCTGTAATAAAAGGCAATCCTTTGTAAAGGATCATATCCTGATCAAACAAACTATCGTTACGCTTGGTATTGATCACATAAAACAATGAACTGATCTCCGGAAATTTTTCGGATAGAGCATCTAAAATTTCTTTTCTTTCAGATTCTACATCGTATGCAAAAACTACAGTTACCATGACTTCTCCTGCCTGAGTGTTGCGTATGACAAGGTTGCGCAATAAACCTTCCTGCGAACGGAGGTTGAAGAAACTGATTTCCTTTTCGAGCGCATATTGGAATAACCAGTTGCGAATGGAATTGGCAGGCTCATCCATCAGGTGACACTCATCGATGCGCATTACTCGATCAAACTTTCCGGGGACATGAAAACCGAGTGCCGGTCCGATAGTCGTGGTTCCTTCACGAACCTGTTCAAACGTAAGCCATTCGCGGTCGGTAAAGGTGAATTCGAGTTTATTCCGGTACCTGGATGTTTTCGGTGCGCCGAGAATAGGACGTATGGAAGGAAATTCAAGATGACCGATTCGTTCGAAATTATCGCGAACCTGCTTTTCCTTGTAATGCAATTGCTTTTCGTAGGCGAGGTTTTGCCATTTACAACCGCCACAATTTCCGAAATGTGCGCAAAATGGTTCGGTACGAAATGTAGATTCTTTGTGAAAGTGAACAGGAACACCTTCCAGAAAGCGACGTTTTTGCTGAATGATTTTAACATCTACAATGTCACCCGGAACACCGCCATTTACAAACACCACGCGCTCATCCCAACGCGCAATGGATTTTCCTTCTGCTGCTGCATCAACGACTTCCAGATTCTCAACGATTTTACCAATCAAGGCTTTTTTTACACTTCCCATAGAGGGGTAAAATTAGCTATATTTGTGTGTTGAACAGTTTTTATTGACTGTGATTTAATTGAAAGACGATGACGACCATGACCCACTCCGGAAAAACAGCTGAAGAATTGATGTCCCTCGAGGACAAATACGGCGCTCACAATTATCATCCCCTTCCTGTTGTATTGGATCGCGGTGAAGGTGTTTTTCTTTGGGATGTGAATGGAAAACGTTATTACGATTTTCTATCGGCTTATTCCGCCGTAAATCAAGGACATTGTCATCCGCGCATTATCGGTGCAATGACTGCACAGGCCGGAAAGCTCACTTTGACTTCGCGTGCTTTTTATAATAACATGCTAGGAGTTTATGAGAAGTTTGTAACCGGTTATTTTGGTTATGATAAAGTACTTCCGATGAACACCGGTGCAGAAGCTGTTGAGACTGCGATAAAAATTTGCCGTAAATGGGCTTATGAGAAGAAAGGTGTTGCGGAAGATCACGCTGTGATTGTAGTGTGTAAACAGAATTTTCATGGCCGCACTACCACCATTGTTTCCTTTTCGAGCGATGATGATTCCCGCAAAAATTTTGGCCCATTTCCTTCCGGATTTGTTGCCATTCCTTATAACGATTTGCAGGCGCTTGAGAAAATGCTCGAGAACCCGAACGTTGCAGGTTTTCTTGTAGAACCTATTCAAGGTGAAGCCGGCGTAAATGTTCCTGCAGACGATTATCTCCATCAGGCAGCAGCAATGTGTAAGGCAAAAAAGGTATTGTTTATCGCAGACGAGATCCAAACCGGAATTGCGCGTACAGGTTCGCTGTTGGCTACCTGCGGAAATTGTTCCTGCGAAAAAAAATGTGAACGGCAGCCTGCAACCTATTTCAAAGCCGACATGTTGATTCTCGGGAAAGCTCTTGCAGGAGGCGTATATCCGGTTTCGGCAGTGCTTGCAGATGATGAGGTAATGATGGTTATTAAACCCGGTCAACACGGTTCTACCTTTGGCGGAAATCCAGTTGCCTGCGCTGTTGCAATTGAATCACTGAATGTGGTAAATGATGAATCCCTAATAAAAAACGCCAGAGAACTTGGTAAGGTCTTCCGTTCAGAAATGGAAAAACTGATTGCGGAATCACCCCTTATCAAACTGGTGCGTGGAAAAGGCCTGCTTAACGCAATTGTTATTAACGATACTCCTGACAGTAAGACAGCCTGGAACTTGTGTCTTAAACTTGCGGAAAATGGCCTTCTTGCAAAACCCACTCATGGAAACATCATTCGTTTTGCGCCTCCATTGGTAATGACAGAAGAACAATTGATGGATTGCGTTTCTATCATCCGCAAAACGGTTCTCGAATACAAAGTTTGATTAAGTCTCTAATTTCTTTAAACAAAAAAGTCCGGTATATACCGGACTTTTTCGTGCTTTACCTGGTGTTATTTCCCCTAAGGGATCATTATTTCTTTTCCTGATAACCTACAATACGATCGATGGTGCTGGTTGCCACAAAATGGTAACCCGGACGCGCTTTCTCGTAAATTTTGTTGGCCAGTTTCTTTCCTTCAGGATTTTGGATCATGGCTTTGTACAATGGAGTCAGGAATTTTCTGCGACCAACACTGGTCAGGAATGCTTCGATCTTAGGATTCGCTTCAGAATATCCGCTGTTAATTGCGATTTGAAACCATAAACAGGCAATCTCAGCATTACCGGAATTGGTGAAGCTGAAACTGTTATCCAGATCTTTCAACTGATTTTTATTCAAAACCTGCGGAATGTTTTTGAGAAAGTGCATCCACTCATGCGTTGACCAACCTTTGGTAGCGAGGTCTTTTGCAGGGGTGCCGGTAGTCCAGCGTCCAATTTCAGTATCAACCGCTTTGAATTTAGATGAATTGATCATTGAAATATTTGAAGGAATTCCGCGACCATGAACCCACTCGTCAACATTCACTTTAAGATTATTTTTCTTCACAAGGTTCTTATCGAGGTAATCAAGGAAAATCTCAGTGGTCATTGGTTGAAAGGAATGCTCTGTGAAATAATTTCTCAGAAATTCATCGAACTTAACGCGACCTGCAGTTTCTTCGAGCATGCGCAAAAAGAAAGCTCCTTTTTCATAGGCAATTTCCGACATTGCGTCATCAGGATTACGGTCAGAAAGATCGAGTTTCAATTTAGTATCATCCGGTGATCCTGCAAGACCTTCCACTTCATTGAGAAGATCCTGGTAACCCAGTTGTGCAAGCATTTCAGCATATTCCTTGCCGTATAGTTCTTCCATGATACGACGTTCGAAGTACACGGTAAATCCTTCATTCAGCCAGAAATCGTTCCATGTTGCATTGGTGACGAGGTTACCCGACCAGCTGTGCGCCATTTCGTGTGCGATAAGCGAAGTAAGTGAACGGTCGCCTGCAATAATGGTTGGTGTTGCAAATGTTAAACGTGGATTCTCCATTCCGCCGAAGGGAAAACTTGGTGGAAGAACGATGATGTCGTAACGTTCCCATTTGTAGGGACCGTACAAACGCTCAGCTGCTTCCAGCATTTTTTCGGTATCTGCCAGTTCGTCTGCGCATTTATCCAGCATCGATGGTTCGGTATATACACCTGTGCGTTTTCCAATTGGTTTGAATACTAAATCACCTGCTGCAAGTGCGATCAGGTAAGAAGGAATCGGTTGGTCCATGGTGAAGTTGTACACCCCATCTGCCGATTTTTCGGTGGGATTGGTTGCACTCATCACAACCATAATGTCTTTGGGTGCAGATACTTTTGCCTTGTAGGTAATTCGATTACCAGGTGTATCCTGAATGGGAATCCATGTACGAGTAAGAATGGCCTCTCCCTGAGTGAGCAGGTATGGTTGTTTTTTACCGGCAGTTTGTTCAGGTGTGAGCCATTGCAATGCCTCGCAATGATCGGTTGTGCTGTAATGAATCGCAACCTTTTTTGCATCGCGGCTGATCGGAACAAAAATGGGTGTTCCCAATAGTTCGTCATCTTCTCCCAGTGCAAAAGTTGCTTCGGTTTTATCGTCAATCACAATTTTTTCAATCGCCAAAAACTTGCTGTCGAAAATAATAGTGTCGCCACCTTCATTGGTGATGTCGTATGTAGCAACTCCTTTTACCAGCTTATTATCGAAATCAAGATTGATGTCGAGAAACAAATGGGTTGCGTAAACTTTATCAATGTTTGCGTAACTGTGCTCATCCTTCACGTTGAGGTGTTTGCTCTTTATGCGTGTTGCATCTTCGTTGGTGGATGCATCAGATTTGTGATCTTCTGTTTTGGGTGAGCACATCGCCAAAAGAACGGTGCTACTCAGAAGAAATAGATGTTTTACTGACATTGGACTGGGTTTGTTTAGGGTGCGCTAAATTAGAAGTTTACGCAAATGAAACAAGTCCCATTTCGATAACCTTACCATTTCGGACGATGAATAAATAAAAAAGCCCCCCACTTATCGCGGGAGGCTTTGAAAATGAGGGTAAAAGCTTATTTGACTTCCTGCATGAGTTTGCGTACAAATGGTGAGATTAGTATTAAAACTCCACCACAAATGAGGGCATACAGGGCTAATTGCTCGTAACCACTGGTGTAGGCTTCCAGTTTTACTGTGGCTGTGGCGTTCTCATCCGGTGAGGTCATTCCTGCACCAAGGATTCCTGCTACATATTGACCATATGCACTGGCAAGGAACCACATACCCATCATAACACCCCACAAATGTTTTGGTGCCAGTTTGGTCATAATGGACAGTCCGATTGGCGATAAACAAAGTTCACCAAACGTAATGACCAGGTAAGCAAAGGTAAATACATCCAAAGATGTTTTTCCATTTTCATCTGCAAAGAATTTGGTTGCGTAGAAAATGTAGAATGCAAGCGCAAGGAATAAGAATCCGAGTCCGAATTTAATAAGCGTATTGGGTTCGATTTTCCGCTTTGCCATCCATAACCAAAGGAGCCCTAATAATGCACTGAATGCAATTACAAATACTGAGTTGGCAGAGTTGTTAATTACGTTAGGATCAACCCCATTAACTCCAAGTAAAGTATCATTTAGATTGTATAGCGCAAATAAGCTTAGTGATCCGCCACTCTGCTCGAAGAAGGCCCAGAAAACGATTGAGAAAATAATAAATACAAGTGCTGCCAAAAGTTTCTTAACCTCAGAAGCACTCAGTTTGGTCATTTCATAACCTAAATAAATCAAAGTGCAAGGTCCAATAATATACATGAACAGGTCGGTATATTCCGTGTTCTGAACCATTATCAGAATAAAAGGGATGCAAGCGAGAGAAACAGCATAAACAAGATATTCGCGCAAATTTCTCTTCTGCTTTGTAAGGGCTTTAAGTGGGGAATCACCAATAGGACCCATTGTTTTTTGAGTGAACAAAAAGGTGATCAAACCAATTGTCATTACTATTCCGGCAAGAGAGAATGCAATATTCCAGGAATGGAATTTACCAATGTACACACAGAGGATTCCTCCTAAAAATGCACCGAGATTAATACCGGTGTAGAATAACCCAAAACCTGCATCTCTTCTGGAATCACCTTCTTTATAAAGCGCTCCAACCATTGTTGAGATATTGGGTTTGAAGAATCCTGTTCCAATTACAGTAAAGCTGATACCAATGAAAAATAAATCCACCGGAGAAAATGCAAGTATCATACTTCCGATGATCATCAGGCTTCCGCCCCAGAAAAGGGATTTCTTGAAACCAAGTATTTTATCTGCGAATAGTCCGCCAATAAAAGTGAATGCATATACGAATGCTTGTATTGCACCATACTTCAAATTTGCATCTTTCTCAGGAAACATGAGTTGTGTTACCATAAAAACGGTAAGCATTCCCCGCATCCCATAAAAGGAAAAGCGCTCCCACATTTCGGTGAGGAATAAATACCAAAGCTGCTTGGGATATTTTCCTTCAAAATTCTGGATTTCTTCCAGTGTCAATTCTTTACTCATAGCGGTGCGAATTCATATTTAAGGATGATCGGTTAAAAGATGTTTTTGTCCTGCATGGTTTTCTTGAGCCATTTCAGCTGTGAGAACAACAGTACAAATGCAAGTGCGCACAATGCGAAATTGATAAAGAAGTAATTGGCTTTATTGTCAATTCCTTCCCATAGTCCGCCGAGCATCCCGGATAGTTTGTTCCCGACAGATGTTGAAAGGAACCATCCTCCCATCATCAATGCGGTTAATCGCGGCGGAGAGAGTTTGGATACCAGTGATAATCCCATTGGTGAGAGGAATAATTCACCAATTGTAATTACCAGATACGAGTTGATGAGCCACCATGCCGATGCTTTTTCATCGTGAATATCTACACTCCAAACGGCCATTACCATCACAAGTGCAGAGATTCCTGTGATCAGGAGTCCGTATGCAATTTTTGCAGGTGTGGAGGGCTCCAGGTTTCTGCGTCGGAGGAATCCGAAAAATCCTACAATGATCGGGGTAAGAAGCACCACCCAGAAGGGGTTGATCGACTGGAAAATTTCAGTAGAAATGAGTTTCAGGTTTTGTCCTACCGGTGGACGTTTTTCTTCCGGTAAATTCTGGAAATAGGTTCGTGAATGACTTTCAAGCGCAAGTGAATCCTGAATCAGTTTGTATTCTGTTTTATCGTTTGCCTTGATCAATGCCTGAATTCTTTCTTCACCTGATTTCATTCTTTTTTTGAATGTGGAGTCGGGAACTGCAAAAAGATCGGGATCGTTTACAACGGTCTGATCAATTTTCAGGGTAGTGAAAACGCTTTCAGCAGGCTTTGGAATTTCGCGGTCGGTGTATTCTTCTGCCCAAACAGTAAGTGCATCTCCGTTCTGGTGAAAAACAGCCCAAAAAACCACAACGCACGCAAAAACAGTAAGCAATGCAGCAATTGGTTTTTTGTCTTCTTCAGAAGCCCGTTTCCAAAGCATCACGTAGAACAATACAACAGGTATACATCCGAAAATAAATGCATCATTGGCATCAGAACCCAACAGATTGCCGGGAATAAACCAGCCAATGATTCCCATAATGAACAATGGAATAAATACCGATGCAAGGATGTATCCGATGGATTTATCCTCTTTTTGAACCGGTTTGATGACGTCTGCTTCTTTAACGTGTTTGGTCCAGATCATGAATATGGCGAGACCAAGTAACATCCCAAATCCTGCAGCCCAGAAGGCCCATCCCCAACCGAAGTTGATACGGAAATAAGCAGCTACGAAATTGCAAATGAAGGAACCAATGTTGATTCCCATATAAAAGATATTGTAACCCGCATCTTTGTTTGCGCGGTACTGATCGTTGTTGTACAGATTTCCAACAAGAGTTGAAATGTTCGGCTTGAAAAAACCGTTACCAAGAATAATGAGCAATAAGGATATATAGAGTGTTCCAACATCATTATTTAGTCCTAAGCCGAAATACCCTGCTGCCATTAATAAACCTCCAATCACAACGGATCTGCGATAACCCAGAATTCTGTCGGCAAGCAATCCTCCAATAAAGGGGGTGAGGTAAACAAGTCCCAAATAGGTTCCGTATATATCGGATTTGGTTGCTTTATCGAATCCCATTCCTCCATTCGCCGCCGAATCGAGCATGTATAGGGAAAATATCCCCAGCATGAGGTAGTACCCGAAACGTTCCCACATTTCGGTGAAGAAGAGAACATAAAGTCCCTTTGGGTGTTTGCCACCTGCTTTTCCGTTGGTCATTGGCTGTCCGTTGTTTTTTAGGAGTGCCAATATAGGAAAAAGAGGGAATAGTCCGTGAAGCCCTTAATGCGATATTTTTAGTTGCTGAGCACTGATAATCAATCCAGTCGGAGATTTTGTTCATGTCTTTTTTATCCCTGAACCTTTACCGGATCAACAATCCGGAAAAATTCGCGATTGAAAAGCCGGAAGTATTCTTTCGCCTTGAATTCAGTAAAGTAGGGAATGAATTTACTCAACGTGCGACGGACATCTTTAGGATAAGTGTTGAGGTAACGCATTTTTTCGCTGCCGTTTGCTTCCATGTTGACCTGAACTGTAGGCTCCGGCATACCTGTTATTCTATAAAGTTTATCCGCTTCCAAACCCGGATGGGGGAGTCCCCATTTGTCGAGTCTTGCCTTTAACCATGTATTTACGATTTCTTTTTCCATATGAGGTGTAAATACGGATTGGTAGATTTTTAACGGAGGAATTTTTCCGCTGTGCAAAAGCGATTTTACCAGGCGACTCATAAAAACATGATCCGGATGTCCGTATCCACCCTTAACATCGTCGAGGGAAAAAAGTACGCTAGGTTTGAAATTATTGATGATCGAAATAAGCGTATCTCCAATTTCCTGTGTTAAATATTGCCGGTCGATCATTTCATAGGGAATCGGCATATAAGGAAGAGTAGAGGTGTCTCTTCCCGGTCTGTAATTGGTATTGCTCATTATCTTTCTGTAATGATGGTAAAGAAATCGCGCAGGAAGCTTTCCATTTTTTGAAGGATGTTGCTGAAGGCAGATTTGAATGATGATCCATCCCTTCTGTTTTAGCCTGAACAATGTGCCCGACATCGCACAATCATCATCGTCGTGCGCTACTATCACCATTGCTCGCTTATTGGAGGTGGTATCCAGAAAAACATCTTCCGGGTAGATTTCTGTCGGAGCGAATTTTTCAAGGTTGCTGAGTTTGACCTTTTCCTTGCCCCTTCCCGAAAAGGGAAGGAGAAGGCAGGCCAGAATGAAAATTCCGGATTTCATATAAATAAAATTAAGTGAAATGTTTGTTTGCTGTTCTTATTCAGCGGTGGCAACAAATTGGAAATAATCCAGTAAATCTCTTTGTAAATCGCAGAGGTTCTGATAAGCATTGAGCAAAGAACTGCCCGGGGAAATACTCAGATCTATTTCAAGTTCCGGAATTCCTTTGCCAGCCAATAGTCCGCTGAATCGTTTTTGGTAATTGCGCACATCTTTTTCAATGTTCGGGTACACTTCGCGGTAATAGGGAAGCGATTTTTTTGTTTCGTCGTGCAATTCGTTTGATCCTGAATTCGCAAGCAATTGCTGCTTTTCAGTTTCAATTCTGTCAACCATTTTTAAAGTTTCGTTAAGGAACTGCTGACGATCTTCTGATTCAATTTTCAATCCTTCCAGTTGTGTCCGACTAAAATCGGTGCGTTGGTGTATTCCGTAATCCGAACGTTCAATCGTTCTGATTTCCTTTTGAATGACCGCCTTACTTTTCATTACTGTAAGCATCGACATTGTAAGTCCGGCACCTGCAAGCATGAGGATGGATGTGGTGAGGGTATTCACTTTCGAATCAGCATTTCGTAATCCTGTGATTAAATAAATTGGAATGAAAACAAAAATGGTGAAGAACATGGATCCCTGTGTCATTACGTTTGCTCCGGGCCAGTGCATGACTTTAAACAACACACCGGTAACAATGAGCAGACACATTGGGACAGCGAGCATGAGGATACTTCTTTCGCGTCGGTGTTTGCTTTCTCTGAATTTAAGGGTAAACATGATAGGTAGAAACACCACTGTAAAAATGGCAATCCCCAATACCAGTAAGATAGCTGCACCCGGCAGATGAAGGAATTTGAGAAGGGCTCCAATAAGGATTCCTAACGTAGAGGTGATACCGGAAAAAAACATGATCTTTTTCATGGCATAATAGTGTTTGAAGGTTAATAACAGTTGAGTTTCTTCTTCGATTTCGCGCAATTCTGTTTTGTAAAAGCGTTTTAAGACTTCCGACAAATACGCATCGAAGTGTTCGTTTTCATTGTACTCTTCTTCGAGAATGCAACAGATATGATCCAGGAGGTTCAACTGCAGGTCCTCCGTTACAACGCCATGGATCCGAATGACGTTGTGGATCTTTTCTATTTGCATTTCATTCAGGCTATACATTTCCCGTTTGGGGTTTAATGTCGAGCAGGAATTTCATGGTTTCCATGAATTCGGAAAACTCACTTACTTTCTCCTCCACTTTGCTTTTTCCTTTCGGAGTGATGGAATAATACTTGCGAATTCGTTTTCCGATGTATACGGTTTCTGTTGTAACCACACCTTCTTCCTCGAGTGCATGAAGGGTAGGGTAAAGCGCTCCCTCGGTGATCTGGATCTTGTCGCCGGTGAGCGTTTTTACCTTTTGGGTTATTTCATAACCGTACATTTTTTCCTGGCCTGTGAGCAACTTTAAAACGATCGTTTTTAAAGTCCCTTTGATGAGTTCTGATGAATACATAGGTCAAAGATACATAAGATTTTTATGTATTCAAGAAAAATGCATAAGAAAATTATGCATTGATTTTAATTTATTGATTATTAGATTAATAAAATTCAAAAGCCCGACTCGCGAATCGGGCTTTGGTGGGTTTAGAAGGACAGTAACCACCTTTTCAGGGACAGCCCAATCTTGGCTCTGGCCCTGGCGATGTTGGCGTGCATGCGCTCGATCTCGCTTTTTTCGGTGCTTTTTCGTAGTGCCTGGTAATACGCTTTCATAGCTTCCCTATACTGTTCTTCCAACTCAAAACTTCGGCCAATCTCAGCCCATAATGCAGATTTGGAACTTCCGCCCACCTCAAGACCTGTAAATGCTATTTTCCTTGCTTCCCGGTACCTGTTCTGGTAGATCAGAAAATTGACATAATTGAAGTAAACATAAGGCAAGGTGGGTTCAAATTGAATCGCTGCCTTATAGTGGATTTCTGCTGCAGCGTATTCATCGAGTTTCACATACAGCAACCATCCCATTGCATTGTGCGCTTTTCCATAAGTAGGATCTTCCAGCAAAATTTTATGCAAGGTTTTTCTTGCTTCGGCATTATCGTCGTTTTCCAAATGCTTGTTCGCAATCATATACAATTCGTCGATATAGTATAGAGTGTTCATTGTTGTTCATTAATTAGAAAAATGAGAATAGGATTTTTCCTTCCGCTTGTGGAATGGTACTAAAGGGAGGAATTTTTCAAAAAAAATCCCGACTGTGGGTCGGGATCATGATACAACTAGGAATGTCGCGGCATGAGCCCGATGCACAGGATTTCCCCGAGGCAGTAACGATTGCTCGTTGGTGTGCTGAGGTAAAATGAATTCTGATACATGGTTATTCTGTTTTGGTCAAGGACGACAATTTATAAAAGGGTTGCCTGCAGGATTTGAAAAATGCGGATAATAGCTAACTGCCGACAAATAGAAAAGGATATTGTTATTTCTAAAAGTGATTCACGATTTTTGATCATGAGAAATTTTTTCATCTGTTGTATTGCCGGTATGTTCATATCCTGTGGAGGTGGTGATTTACCTGTTCCCCATTCCATCAATGAAAAAGATTCGCTGGTTATACTTGTTCAACCATTGGGAACGGTGAGTAGTGACTATCAGCGAGAGCTTGCTTAAGCATTGCGTAGCCATTATTCTGCCCGGGTTTCAATTGCCGAAACAATTGCACTGCCTGAGCATGCCCGATCGCCGTTTGCACGCGAAAGGTACCGTGCAGATACTTTACTGCGTTTTTTGAATCATCATTTGCCGGAAGGAACAGATAGGATTATTGGTCTGACCACCGTGGATATTACCACAACAAAAAACAAAGAACCGCAATGGAAATACCGCGATTGGGGGATTTTTGGGTTAGGCCAATGTCCGGGCGATGCTTGCATTGTTTCTTCCTTTCGCTTGGGAGCGAGGAATGCAAGTGCGGAGCTTAAACTTGAAAGACTCCGGAAAATAGCGGTACATGAGATTGGCCATACTTTCGGTTTGCCACATTGTAAAAATGAGAAATGCATCATGAACGATGCAGCAGAAAAAATAGCTACAATAGATGCTGAAAAAGAAAACCTGTGTTCGGATTGTAAGCGTTTTGTACTTAAGAGAATTGGAAGTGATCAGTGATTGTTATCGGGGAAAATTTTCCCGGGGTTGAGGATCCCATTCGGATCAAACACCTTTTTTATGTTCCGCATCAATTCGATCTGTACCTGCGGAAATGCGATATCCATGTAATTTTTCTGCACCCATCCAATGCCATGCTCACCCGATAAGGTGCCTTTTAGCCCAACAGTTAATTCAAAGATTTCGCGAATTCCCAATGGTAATTTCTCGTTCCAGTCCGAATCGCTCAGATCGCCTTTAATGATGTTGACATGTAAATTGCCATCACCTGCATGACCGTAGCACACGCTTTTGAAACCGTATTTTTCTCCTATGCGTTTTACACCTTCCAATATACGAGGCAATTCGTAGCGGGGAACAACGGTGTCTTCTTCCTTATATACAGAGTTCGATTTTACGGCTTCACCAACACGACGACGCATTTTCCATAATGCTTCCTTTTGTTCTGCGGTATCAGCAAAAAGGATTTCATCGCATTCGAAGCGTTCCATGATGGCGGCTATTTTTTCTGATTCCTTGTAAAGCACGTCCAAATCATTGCCGTCGACTTCAATCAGCAAATGCGCCTGCACATCCTCTTTAATGGGAATGGAAATTCCATCCACAAAACGAAGTGTCCAGTCGATGGCATCCCGTTCCATAAATTCCATTGCAGAAGGAATAATGCCTTCGCGAAAAACCGCTGATACTGCTTCGCATGCTTTTGTTGCATTGAGAAAGGGAACCAGCATCAGTACATTTTGAGCGGGATAAGGCCAGAGTTTTAATACTGCTTTTGTGATAATTCCCAGTGTGCCCTCACTACCAATCATTAGTTGTGTAAGATTGTAGCCGGTGGAATTTTTCAAAGTATTCGCACCTGTCATGATCACTTCGCCATTGGGTAGCACCACTTCCAGGTTGAGTACATAATCTTTGGTTACGCCATATTTTACAGCACGTGGTCCACCCGAATTTTCAGCGAGGTTTCCACCAATGGTACAAGATCCCCTCGACGATGGATCGACCGGATAAAACAATCCTTTTTCGATTACTGCTTCTTGTAAAACCTGTGTTATAACTCCGGGTTCGGTTGTGACTTGCAGGTTTTTTTCGTCGATTTCGATGATGTGGTTCAAGCGTTCCAACGACAATCCCACACCACCATAAACCGATAAGGCACCCCCGCTCAATCCAGTCCGCGCGCCGATGGGGGTGACCGGAATCTTTTGTTGATTGCAATAATTCAATACTGCCGATACTATCTGAGTTGATTCCGGTTTTATCACAACTTCAGGAGGGAAATTCAGGTCTTCGGTTTCATCGTGTCCGTATTCTTTTCGGATCTCCTCCGAAGTGAATACAGCCTCTTTTCCCGCAATGCGAATCAGCGCATCAATGTCTGTTTTGGTGATCGGAGAAAAAGCCATTCTTCAGGCTTTGGAGCGCATTTTTTTTGCGCCGTATTCAATTGCAAATATCAATGCGAAACCAACAACTAAAGCAAGCAGACCAATCATCCATGAAGAATCGGAAGGTAATATGTTCGCTTGCTGAAAGGGAATTTCTTCGCCCTTTGAATTGGTATAAGTGCTGATGGTTTCTTTCCATGGCCAGACTTTATTCAATGATCCGAGCATGAATCCTGCAAGTAAGGCAATGGTAAAATCATGCGCTTTTTTCAGCAACCAGGATAAAAAGCGTGAGAAGGATAGAAGTCCAACAAGGCAACCTCCTGCAAAAAGCGCTACAATCTTCAGATTCATTTCGTGAACAGCACCCAGAACGGTAGAGTAGGCGCCAAGGAGAACCAGAATAAAACTACCTGAAATACCCGGCAGAATCATTGCGCAAATAGCAATAGCACCACACATGAAGATGTAAACCGAAGAATCGGTTTCGCTCATTCTGCCCAGTGTAGTGATGTAATAGGCCGCAGCAGCTCCAATAATGAAAGGGATGCCTGTTAGTGTGGTGAAATTTTTGATTTCACGCAGTACGTAAAAGATAGAGGCAAGAACAAGTCCGAAAAAAAATGACCAAATGAGCACCGGATGGTGTTCCAGCATCCAGGTTATTCCTTTTGCGAGTGACAGAATGCTGATGAAGATTCCTGCAAAAAGCGCCAGTAGAAAATTGGCATTAACAGCTTTCCAGAATCCTTTAATATCGAAACGCAACAAAAGTTTCAGGTTGGCAAGATTGATTGCGTTGATGGAATCCAGCAGTTCGGTGTATATGCCGGAAATAAATGCAATGGTTCCTCCCGAAACCCCGGGTACAACATCTGCGGCACCCATTCCCATTCCCTTAAGGGTGATGGTGAAATAATCTTTGAGCGAACGTTCCATTAATATTTTTCCATTGTAGGATCAATCTCATCGGCCCATGCAAGGATGCCTCCTGCAACATTGTACACGTCTTTGTATCCCTGTGCTTCGAGCGCATTTACAACCGCAGCTGAACGTTTGCCGCTTCTGCAATGTACATAAACCGGAATGTCCTTGCGGATCTGTTCAAGTTGTTCCATTACATCACCCATTTTAATATGCAGTCCGCCAATATGAGCGATTTCCACTTCGTAATCTTCGCGCACATCAATGAGCTGAAAATTCTCATTGGCGTCCATTTTTTTCTTCAGTTCGCTTACGCTGATCTCTTTCATACTTATTTCTTTTTCTTCTCAGGATGTTTGATCTTTTTGACGATTTCGTCGGGCAGGAAGGTGAAGAAGGTATCACCGCGCAATCCGAGTCGCAAACATTCCATGGCAATTACTTCAAAGGGTGCAATATTCCCAAGGTTAACATTGGCTCCAAAATATTTGATGAACCAAACCTGCTGTTCTTTTTTAGGCGCTTCCCACATTATTTTTTCAGGTGGAACTTTTGCCGTTATCTTGTTGATGAGCATGGTATGCGCGTGTCCGCTGGGACGAAAAATCCCAACTGTTCCGCTCTCTCTTCCTTCAGCAATTACTTTCCATGCACCTGCTTCAATTTCGCTGTTCATCATTTTGATCCATTTCCCCGGAGAAATCAGGATGCCTGCTTCTTTCGATCCGACTTCCGATAGTACGGTAAAATCTTTTGAAAGCTTTTGAATGTATTCCAGTTTTTCGTCGTGATCAAGTACAATCGATCCGTCTGAAACTTCGGTGACTTCCAGTTTGTATTTGGAAAGCAATTTGCGGTATTCATCAAATTTTCCGCGAGCAATGAATGCTTCGAAGAGTGTACCACCAAAGTAGCAACGCATACCGGCATCCTTGTAAATTTTCAGCTTATCCTCGAGTCTTGGCGTAACCATCGATGTTCCGAAACCGAATTTCACAAGATCGGTAAAGGGTGCAGAGCTATCGCAAAACGCAGCAGCTTCTGAAACAGAAAGACCTTTGTCCATCATCATGGTAACACCACTTTCACGTGGTTTCGCCGGACGTTCGGGGATATAGGGTAATTTAAAATTCATCATGATCTGTAGTGTTCGATGAGTTGAGAGATATCGTTTTGCTGACTCAATTCCGGGAGATATTCAAAAAGTTTTTTGTGTGCTTCAAAATCAATAAACAAAGCATCGCCTAATTGCAGAAGTGCTTCGTTGTGCTTACCGCATAGTTCAAGATAGGCAACCCTTCGGTAAAGTAAATCAACCGGTTGTTTTTCGCCGCTAAGGTAAAGGTCGATTTCCGCCAATGCGTGTTCAGGACCTCGCTGTTCAAGCAGAAAGTGGGATAGATCAAGAATGATTTCCTGATTATCCGGATCCATTGCCAATGCTGTACGATACGCCTCTTCAGCTTTGGTAGGTTCTTTTTTCTTATCGAGAATTTCGCCAAGGATATACCAGAAATCAGGATTCTTATCATCCATCGCAATGGCTTTTCTCAGAAAGGCTTCTGCTTTTGCATGATTGCCCTGCATACTCACCGCTATACCTAAACCGACCCAACCTTCTGTAAGTTCTTCGTCGATTTCTGTGGCCTTCAAAAAGTTCTCGTAGGCTTCTTCCGGCATTTCCAGTTTTTCAAAACACTCTCCGATATAGCAGTAGGTAATGGCTGCGGGATCTTCGTAAATGAATGTTTCTGCATAGCAATTGATCGCCTCGTGATACATTTCAAGTTGCACGTAGGCATTCGCTTTGTTGAAATAGGCAGAAGAAAAATGTTCGTTGATGGTGATGCAAAAATCGTAGGCTTGAATTGCTTTTTCAAACAAGCCTTTGCGCAGGTAACCGTTACCCAGGTTGTACCATGCCGAAAAAGAGTAGGGGTATTCGTCAATGAAAGTATTGAAAAACACCACGCTGTCTTCTGTGCGTCCTGCCATGTCGTAACAAAACGACAATTCAAAAAGCGCTGCTTCATTTTCCGGATTGATCCGCAAAGCTGTTTGCAGCGTTTCAATGGCTTTATCGTATTTTTTCTGACTCTCGTATTCGAAGGCAAGATCCACATAGAGATCATCGGTCTCTTCCTCCGAAAGACGAATAGCAAGCTTTAAATGCCTGATCGCTTCATCGTGGTTGCGCAGCTGACTGAAAATGGAAGCCTTCATCACAATCGTATCTACATTGGAAGGTTCCAGGTGCTCGATGCGGTTTAAAATTTCGAGTGCCTTATTCAGTTTACCGGAGGACGCATGGATTTCTGCTTTACGCAAAAGAATGGGAACAGCATCGGGATGTTGCGAAATTGCGATGGAAATTCCCTTCAATGCCGATTTAATATCGTTGCGATCGAGATAGTGATCGATGAGTGCTTCAAAAACATCTACATCGAAAAAATAATTCGCATTGTTTTTAATCATCTCCTCAAACCGATTGAGATGCGGACCCAGATCTTCCGGTTCCTCATTGCCTCGGTCGTTGTACCCTTTGCCTTCGTCCATAGTTGTATTCTGGTACAAAGATAAGGACTAAGACCTTCCTAGGTAGTGAAAATCGGTGTAAGTATTAACAACAGGTAGAACCTGTGTTTTTGTTAAGTGGTTGGTTTTTAGAGGTTTGTTCAGGGTGGTTCAAAAGATCTAATGAACGATGTTGAAATCCCTTCGTTCGAAAATTTCCCCGGAAATTCACTGAGGATCAAAAGCATAGGTAGACAGCTCCTTATTCTTTCACCAGTTTGCCTGTTTGTCGGCAGCTACCTTCTATGATTTCCATCAGGTAAATTCCTGCCGGTAGGCTTTGGGTTGATAGTGTAAATCTCTCCGAAAAAAGTGTGCGGCTGTAAATGAGTTTTCCATTCAAATCGTAAAGGAAAAATTCAGCACTTCCGGTTTGTAAAGCCTTGGCTTCCACAAAAGCATATTCGCTGCATGGATTCGGAAAAACGGAAATCGGTTCAATTCCACTTATCTCTCCAACACTTTCTACCAATGGCGGGTTTCGCACAGCCTTGAGAATTGTTCCCTTTTCTCCAACGGCAAAACCAAGATTTGCATTAACCATGTACACATCACAAATTGTGTTTGTGGTAATGCTCGTATCGTCTAAAAAGGATAGCCCTCCGTCATCACTTAACTTGATTTCACCTGCAGCTCCTGCCAATAATCCGTTAATGCCATTCGGACCAAAAATGATCGAATTATAATCAGGTCCAATTCCTCCGGTCAACATCGACCAGTTCGATCCTCCGTCGGTGGTTTTTACAATGACAGATCCTGTTCCGCATGCCCAGCCTGTAGTGGCATTACTGAAATGAATATCATACAGGTTATACCCCTGACTTCCCTGCATATTATTCCAGGTTGCGCCACCGTCCGTTGTTCTTAAAATTGTTCCACCTGCTCCAACAATAAATCCGATGGAAGATGAAATAAAATGAATATTGCGCAAGGTAAAATTGCCGGGATTTGTAATGGGGTTCCAGTTCGCACCTCCGTCTGTGGTTTTGAGAATCAAACTTACACTTCCTCCCCAATCTTGTCCAGCCATGAATCCGGTTGTTCCATTTTGAAAATATACTGATCTCAACTCGTAATTCGTATTAAGAATTTGCACACTCCAGGTTAATCCGCTATTGATTGTCCTTAAGAATCTGCCATTATCTCCGCAGGCATATCCTGTATCAGCATTGATGAACTGAACGCTATGCAAATTGTAAATAGCGGAATTGGTGATCTCTGTCCAGTTCGTTCCACCATCTGTTGTTCTCAGAATTTTTGCATTATCGCCAACCGCAACACCTGTTAATGTACTGGTAAACCAAACGGATTGCAGCGTATAAAACGGAGGATCCATCACCATATTCCAGGAAGTACCTGAAGTGATGCTCCTGCGAATCAAACCTGAATTTCCAACAATAACCCCTTTGTTGGATGAAAAGGCTACACCATTAATTGTTTCGGATGTTCCGCTGGTTAGTGGGGTCCAGTTTTGTCCACCATCAACCGTTTTGCGGAGTGTTCCGTTTCCGCCGCAAATGTATCCGGTATTGCTGTCGGAAAAATGGATTGAGGTTAACCATAATGCAGTTCCGGTGTTAATGGCATTCCAGCTCACACCTGCATCTGTTGTCTTTAGCACATTACCATTCATGGTTGCGCAAAATCCGGTAAGCGCATCGGTAAAAGTTATATCGTAAAGATGATTACTGGTGCCGCTTGGTGAAACGGTCCAGGTTGTTCCTCCGTTTACTGTTTTTAATAATTCACCATTTCCTCCGCAAACAAATCCGGTGTTGGGATCTGTGAAATAAACCGATAACAATTGAGTGGTTGAATTGCTGTTGAGTGCTGTCCAACTACTTCCGCTATTACTCGTTTTAAGAATAGCCCCATTGGTTCCTACAACATATCCTGTTGAAAGATTCGCGAAGAAAATTCCGTAAAGATCTTCTGTACTTCCTGAGTTGAGGGTTGTCCAATTAGTTCCTCCATCTGTAGTTTTCATAATGGTTCCACCCATTCCTGCCGCAAATCCATTTGAGCTGTTGATAAAGTGAACCGACCACAGATCGAAATTCCCAATGTTTTTTACTTCCCAACTGGTTCCTGCATTGACCGAACGCATGATGGTACCGGTATTGCCCACCGCAAAAAGTGTGTCCGATCCGTTAAAGGATTGAACATCGTTGAGTCGGTTGCCTTGTGGTAATGGATTGAGCCACGACCAGGTATAAGCATTGCTGCTCATTGGGAGAATGAAGCAAAAAACTGTGAAAAGAGCAAAGATAAATCGTGACATGTTCAGGGTTTTAGAGGAGTAAAAGTAAACAGATTTCGTTCGGGTAACACTTTTTTTTTGCTTGGTTGCAGTCATGGTTTTAAATAAGATTACTTTAGCACTTGTAATTTTTAGTTATGACACTCATCAAATCCATTTCAGGAATTCGCGGAACAATCGGTGGTCATTCAGGCGACGGACTAACACCGCTTGATACGGTAAAATTTGCTGCTGCATACGGACAATGGCTGATCAGCCGCAATCCGCGCATGAAAGTGAAAGTTGTATTGGGAAGAGATGCACGAATTTCCGGTGAAATGGTTCGCTCACTTGTATCTGCAACCTTGCAGGGAATGGGAATTGATGTCATTGATTTGGGATTATCTACCACTCCTACTGTCGAAGTAGCTGTTCCGGGAGAGAAAGCACATGGAGGAATCATTCTAACAGCGTCACACAATCCACGTCAATGGAATGCACTTAAATTGCTCAATGAAAAAGGGGAGTTTATTTCGGGTGCAGACGGTGCAGAAGTATTGCGTATTGCAGAAGCAGAACACTTTTATTTTGCTGAAGTAGATGATCTGGGTGTCTATTCTACCAATGATACCTGGATCAAAAAACATATTGATCAGGTTCTTCGATTACCCTATGTAGATAAAAATGCAATTGCAAAAGCTAATTTACACGTTGTAATTGATGCAGTAAATTCGACAGGAGGAATTGCTGTTCCTGCCTTGCTCGAAGCGCTCGGTGTGAATAAAATTACAAAATTGTATTGCGAACCCAATGGCGATTTCCCTCACAACCCGGAACCATTGCCTGAACATCTCACTGAAATTTCTTCACTTATCAAAAAAGAAAAGGCGGATGTGGGAATCGTTGTAGATCCGGATGTCGACAGGCTTGCTTTGGTTTGCGAAAACGGTGAGATGTTCGGAGAAGAATATACGCTTGTAGCCTGTGCAGATCTGGTATTGCAATCAAAAAAAGGTAATACAGTTTCCAATCTGTCTTCAACACGGGCTTTGCGGGATGTCACCGAGAAATACGGGGCAACGCATGCTGCATCGGCTGTTGGTGAAGTAAACGTGGTGGAGTTAATGAAATCAACAATCGCAGTGATCGGTGGTGAAGGTAATGGTGGTGTTATTCTGCCGGAGTTGCATTATGGTCGTGATGCACTTGCAGGTATCGCGTTGTTCCTGACATTGCTTGCAAAAAGTGGGAAATCCTGCTCTCAACTTCGGGCTTCTTATCCCGATTATTTCATTTCAAAGAATAAAATAGAACTCACTCCCCAAATAGATGTCGACAAGGTTTTATCTGCCATGAAAACGAAATACGCGTCGCAGCCGGTAAACGATATCGACGGCGTAAAAATAGAATTTGGTAACGAATGGGTTCACTTGCGTAAATCAAACACGGAACCAATAATTCGTATTTATTCCGAATCAAAAGACAAAGCCTCCGCCGACTCTCTCGCTCAACGTATCATTGCAGATATTCGCGGGATAGCAGGGATTTGATTATACCGATTTCCAATTACCAATTAACCGATTTCCAATTATCAATTAAACAATTTTCGATTCGGGGATGTTTGGCTTCGACTCCATTCAGGGAAATGTATATTTTCAGATTAGCCAATTACCAATTAAAATTATCCGAAATGATTTCGTAAAAAGAAAATTTCTGCGAGGGAATTGTTCACTCTAATGGACCCTGAGCGGAGTCGAAGGGACCATTCACCAAAATCACCCTCACAGATTTTTCTCCACAAAGTTTGTCATCATCGTGAAGAGATGCAAACGCGTGTAGCCACCGTAAATTCCGTGATTTCTGTTGGGGTAAATGAAAAGCTCAAATTGTTTGTTGGCAGCTACCAATGCGTTGATCATTTCCATTGTGTTCTGGTAATGCACATTGTCATCT
>JBKBUQ010000037.1:0-11972 GCA_046289975.1 Flavobacteriales bacterium
TTTTACCAGATTGAGTTTGGTTTGTGCAATAAACAAATCTTTTAATGCTTCAGTAAATTGCTGAGGAACGTTAGGGCCTGCAAGTGGTGCATTGTTATGAAAATAACTTACTGAAACAGTCTTTGCTTCAGATGGAATTTCACCTCCTGTAAATGAATAGCGGACTTTACAGGACATGAAAAGTACGCTGGCAATTATAAAATAGGAGAGAAAAATCCTCATTTGATGTTATATTCTTTTATTTTGCGATATAACGTTCTTTCAGAAATGCCCAATTCCTTTGCTGCGTATTTCCGTTTATTGCGGTGTTTGTGTAGCGCTTTTTTAATGAGGTCTTTTTCCTTTTCTTCCAGCGAAAGGGATTCTTCAACCTCCACATGTTCTGCAATATCATCGGGGTAGCGTGGAGTAGAAGCGTGTACCATCGGATTAATAGGATTAGATCTTATAATCTGAGAATCTCCTGTACTGATTACAGGTTCGTTTTCTCCGGAATACAATCGCTGTAACAATCCTGCGTTTTCATTTCCTGAAATTTCAGGACTCCGGTTTTGGAGCAATTCCATGACCACGCTTTTCAGATCATTTAATTCGGAACGCATCTCAAAAATGATCTTGTAAAGAATTTCACGCTCATTAAGGTCTCCGCCGGCACCAAGGTTTCCGCTAATCGCGGGAAGACCTGTATTTTCTTTTGGCAAATATTGCAAAAGTTCATTCGAGCGAATCTCACGCTCCTGCTCAATTACTGAAATTTGTTCGGTAATGTTTTTAAGCTGACGAATATTTCCCGGCCAGGAAAAATTTAGTAAAATTTGAGTAGCCTCCTCATCCAAGCGTACAGCAGGCATGCGGTATTTTTCAGCAAAATCAGAAGCAAATTTTCTGAAAAGTAAAATGATGTCCTCTTTCCGTTCGCGCAAAGCAGGAATGAAAATCGGAACAGTGTTTAAACGGTAGTAAAGATCTTCCCTGAATTTTCCTTTTCGTATGGCCTCAGGGATGTTTACGTTGGTTGCTGCAATAATTCTTACATCAGTTTTCATCACTTTAGAAGAACCAACCCTCATGTATTCTCCGCTTTCCAGCACCCTTAGTAATCTAGATTGCGTGGCAAGTGGTAATTCTGCAACTTCATCCAGGAAAATCGTACCGGTATTTGCTACTTCAAAGTATCCTTTTCGTGCTTCATGAGCGCCGGTAAATGAACCTTTTTCATGACCAAATAACTCCGAATCGATGGTTCCTTCGGGAATCGCTCCGCAATTGACAGCGATATAAGGTCCATGTTTTCTTGAAGACAGATTATGAATGATCTGCGGCATGATTTCTTTACCTGTTCCGCTTTCACCGGTAACCAAAACAGAAAGATCAGTTGCTGCAACCTGTGATGCAATTTCAATGGCACGATTAAGTAATGTGGAATTACCAATGATGCCAAAGCGCTGTTTTATGCTCGTAATATTTTGAATATTCATTGTAGAATTATTTTGCGGCCTCACCTCGTAGTGTTGCAGCCGTGCATTCAGTTACAAGGACGTCGACATACTCGCCTTTATTGTACCCTTCTTTGGGAAAAACAACAACTGCATTTTGTGTGTTTCTACCGAACAAATGTTGATCCGATCTTTTTGACGTTCCTTCCACCAATACACGATGAACTTTCCCTACTGCTCGTTGATTGCTTTCAAGTGAATGCTTTTGTTGTAATGCAATGATTTCGTTTAGGCGTTTGGTTTTTGTCTCCTCCGGAATATCATCTTCGAACTTTCTTTCAGCAAGTGTCTTGGGCCGTTCGGAATACTTAAACATGTAAGCAAAATCAAAACGAACTTCCTCCATTAATCGGATTGTATCTTGATGTTGTGTGTCGGTTTCCGAACAAAATCCTGTAATAACATCAGTAGAAATTGCGCAATCCGGCATTATTCTTTTAATCGCTGCAATTCTGTCGAGGTACCATTCGCGCGAATATCCCCGGTTCATTTTTGTAAGGATTTCCGAGTTTCCGGATTGCACCGGAAGATGGATGTATTTGCAAATGTTGTCGTGCCTTGCCATTACTTCCAAAACCTCATCTGTCATGTCTTTCGGATGCGAGGTGCTGTAGCGGATCCTTAATAACGGTGAAACTTGCGCTACCCTTTCAAGTAGTCCGGCAAAATTGAGTGTAGGTTTAGCTGCATCAAGGATTTCTCCTTTCGAATTCATATTCCATTTATAGGAGTCAACATTTTGACCTAATAATGTCACTTCACGATAACCTTGCTGAAACAGATAATTTGCTTCGTGAATAATGGATTCCGGATCACGACTTCTCTCTCTTCCACGGGTAAACGGAACAACGCAAAAGGAACACATATTGTCACAGCCTCTCATAATGCTGATAAAAGCACTAACGCCATTACTATCCAAACGAATGGGATTGATATCTGCATAGGTTTCTTCTCTTGACAAAAGTACATTCACTGCTTTTTGCCCGCCTTCTACCTGTTCGATAAGATTGGGCAGATCACGATAGGCATCCGGACCAACAACTATATCGACAAGCTTTTCCTCTTCCAGCAGACTGGCTTTTAACCGTTCAGCCATACATCCGAGAATACCGACTACAAGTCCGGGTTTTAAGCGTTTACGGGCATGAAATTCCTGCAAACGATTCCGCACTCTTTGTTCCGCATTATCCCGAATAGCACAGGTATTCATTAACACCACATCGGCCTCCTCCATATCTCGTGTTGTGGTGTACCCGGCGCCCGTTAAAATCGAGGCTACGATTTCCGAATCCGAGAAATTCATCTGGCATCCGTAGCTTTCCAGCAACAATTTTCGGCCATTTTTTAATTTCGAAGGGTCGGGATTTACCATGACAGCCTCGCCCTGACGACCCTCTTCCAACATTTCTGAATCTTCCCTTTGCATGAATTGAACCCCTTGATTTTTCAAGGAATGCAAAGATAGCAAGACAGGTGTTAATGTCAAAATGACAGACCCTTAAAATTGGGTTTTTAACGTTTGTTTATAAAAAATGCTGAGACCAGGAGTTTTTTTCAAAGGTTCCTTTTCGCTTTATTTGCACCCCCCGGCACCCGGCTTTCGGGTTCCGTCCACCAAATTCAATTAATATTCATGGCAAAGAATCTGGTTATTGTTGAGTCACCCGCCAAAGCGAAAACCATTGAGGGTTTCCTTGGTAAGGACTACATCGTAAAATCAAGTTTCGGGCATGTGCGCGATCTTGCAAAAAGTGGCTTATCAATCGATATTGATAATGGCTTTCTCCCTCATTATGAGGTTTCTGAGGATAAAAAGAAGGTGATAACTGAGCTGAAAAAACTTTCCAAAGGAGCAGAAGTGATCTGGCTTGCTACGGATGAGGACCGGGAGGGAGAGGCAATTTCATGGCACTTAAAGGAAGCGCTGGAATTACCTGAGAACCGGACACGAAGAATAACGTTTAATGAAATTACCAAAAACGCAATTCTAAAGGCGATCTCCAAACCCCGGAAAATCGATAAAAACCTCGTAGATGCACAACAAGCACGTCGCGTTTTGGATCGTTTGGTCGGGTTTGAACTTTCCCCCGTGTTATGGAAGAAAGTTAAACCTTCGCTTTCTGCCGGACGTGTACAATCTGTTGCTGTAAGGCTGATCGTTGATCGTGAACGCGAAATCTCCGGTTTCAAAGGAGAAACTTTCTATCGTTTCGTCGGAATTTTCATTGTCGATGGAAAACATACTGTAAAGGCTGAGTTGAATAAGCGATTCGCTACGAAAAAAGAAGCCCTCGCTTTCCTTGAAAAATGCAATCCGGCAAAATTTAAAGTTGGTGACCTGGTTACAAAACCCGGAAAAAAATCTCCGGCAGCACCCTTTACCACTTCTACTCTTCAACAAGAAGCATCGCGTAAACTTGGCTTTTCGGTTGCGCGTACAATGACGATCGCACAAAAACTATACGAATCTGGGTTCATTACCTATATGCGTACAGACTCTGTGAATCTATCTGATACTGCTGTTGATGGTGCAAAGAATGCAATTGTAAAAATGTTCGGAGCGAAGTATTCGAATCCTCGCAAATACCAGACAAAATCTAAAGGAGCACAAGAGGCGCACGAAGCAATTCGTCCTGTTTATCCTGATAAACCCAATGTTCCGGGTGATGCATCCGAACAAAAATTATACGAGTTGATCTGGAAGAGAACCATTGCCTCTCAGATGGCTGATGCACTTCTCGAAAAGACAACTGTTACAATTGATATTTCTACAACCAAGGAGCTTTTCGTTGCTCAGGGGGAAGTATTAAAATTCGACGGTTTTCTAAAGGTATATATGGAGTCGACCGATGATGAGTCGACCGAAGAAGATGGTGAAGCAATGTTGCCACCAATGAAAGTTGGTCAAGCACTTGAACCTTCCGAAATTATTGGAAACCAGCGGTTTACTCACCATCCTCCGCGCTATACAGAAGCAAGTCTTGTAAAGAAACTTGAAGAATTAGGTATTGGTCGACCTTCCACTTATGCGCCTACAATTTCCACCATACAGAATCGTGGATATGTAGTGAAAGAGGATAGGGAAGGAGTTCGTCGTGATTATGATTTACTTTCTCTGAAGAAAGGCAAGATTACCGAGGAAATTAAGTCGGAAAATACAGGTGCAGAAAAATCAAAACTATTCCCTACAGATATTGGAATGGTGGTTAATGATTTTCTCGTTAAACATTTTGGCGATGTGTTGGATTTCAGTTTTACCGCCACCATCGAGAAAGAATTCGATGATATTGCCCAGGGAATGGTGAAATGGAATGCGATGATCAAACGCTTTTATGGACCCTTCCACAAGGATGTAGAAAAAACGCTTGAGCATTCAGACCGAGCAACCGGTGAACGTGAATTGGGTGTAGACCCAACATCGAAACGCAAAATTGTTGTGAAAATCGGACGATTTGGACCGATGGTGATGATTGGAAATGCGGAAGACGAAGAGAAACCGCGTTTTGCATCACTCCGAAAGGACCAAAGTATAGCAACTATTACCCTAGCAGAAGCTCTTGATTTATTTAAGTTGCCAAGAGATCTCGGTTTGATTGATGGCAAGAAAGTCGTAGCTAATGTTGGACGATTTGGTCCTTATGTTGCGCACGATGGTGTGTTTGCATCGATCAAAAAAACGGATGGAGATGATCCAATGACGATCACCCTCGACAGAGCAAAAGTTCTACTGGCAGATAAACGCCAGGCCAATGCAGATCGAATCATCAAAGCATTCCCTGAGAATAGTGAAATACAGGTTTTAAAAGGTCGTTGGGGTGCATTTTTGAAAATCGGAAAGAAAAATTTCCGAATTCCCAAAGATCTTGAGCCTGAAAAACTCACACTTGAAAAGTGCATGGAATTAGCAGGCGATGCAGGAGTTAAAGAGTTGAAAAAAGGGAAAAGTGATGGAGCAACTTTAAAAAAGGCAGCTTCCAAACGTCCTGCTGCAAAAAAGAAAACTAGCGCTTCAAGTAAGAAGACCGGTACAGCTTCTACAAAAAAGACACCCGCGAAAAAAGCACCTGCAAAGAAAGCTGTTACGAAGAAGTCCACAGGAAGTAAAACAACTGCTGCTGCAAAAAAGAAAACCACTGCTAGAAAAAAAACTACACGCAGGTAATATAGAATGAAGGACATCTCAATATTTTTTGAGCCGGGTTTTATTCCGGAGTTTCGTTCTGAAAGCATAATTCAGGGCACTTTGTCTGCGCATACTGTTTTTCATCGGAGTGGAGATTTTCCGGATTTAAACGGGAGAGATATTGCCATTATTGGTGTAATGGAAGAGAGAAATTCTTATGCCAATAAGGGTTGCTCAAAGGCTCCCGATGAGGTTCGTAAGTTTCTATTTGAACTCTCACCGGCCGGACATGATTACAAAATTGCTGATCTTGGAAATATTAAGGCCGGAGCAACAATTGAAGATACCTGGTATGCGGTTTCCCAGTCTGTAGCCTTTCTCATTAAGAGGAATATTTTGCCAATCATTATTGGTGGTAGCCAGGACATCACTTTTGCCAATTATCTAGCATACGAAAAACTAGAGCAGACCATTAACATGGTAACCATTGATTCCAGAATCAATTTGGGGGATGTTGAAGATCAAATTTCCTCCCGAACTTTTTTAGGGAAGATTATCATGCACCAGCCCAATTACCTTTTCAATTATTGTAATGTTGCGCTCCAGTCCCATTTCGCCGACGCAAGATCATTGGAGTTAATGGATAAGTTGTATTTCGATAATTACCGACTGGGCGAACTGCGGAAGGATATTACAGCCTGTGAACCTTTGATTCGCAATGCAGATATATTGTCCTTCGATCTTTCTGCAATTCGCCATGCAGACGCACCAGGTAATGCAGAGTCGGGACCAAATGGACTTTTCGGTGAGGAAGCATGTCAACTCTGTAGATACGCTGGGATGAGTGATAAGCTGACTTCCGCAGGATTTTATGAATTAAATCCTGGCCGGGATACTCATGGCCAAACTGCCCATCTTGTAGCCCAGATGGTATGGTACCTTGTTGATGGGTATTACAGCCGTAAAAAGGATTTTCCGATTGGCGACCGATCGCTTTTCACCAAATACAGGGTCACAAGTCCTCAGTTCGACCACGAAATTTTATTCTTTAAGAGCAATAGATCAGACCGTTGGTGGATGGATGTGCCCTATCCCCCGGACAAGCGTTTGAAGTTCGAAAGACATCATATGGTGCCCTGTTCTTATCAAGATTATCTGCAAGCCTCTGAGGGTGAGATGCCTGACCTTTGGTGGAGGACTTATCAGAAACTTTCTTGATTCTTAAAAGATTGTTCAAAATTTTGTGAAAATGTTGCGAAATTTTTTTTCGGGAATAATTTTTACTTAACTTTACCGGACTTTGAATGGAGTATTCCATCCAAATCTAAACCGTGTAAATAAAGTAACATCTACTTTATATGAGGAAGTTTTTACTCTCTATGGGAGCGATTGTAATGGGTTCTGTTGCCTATGGTCAGCAGGATTATCAATTGTCTCAGTTCATGTATGATCGTTTGTCGATCAACCCTGGTTACACGGGGATTGATAACAAGATCTGCGCAACCAGTTTCTTCCGCAGCCAGTGGTCTGGTTTCGATGGAGCGCCAAAAACATTTTTAATGAACATTCATGGTCCTGTACCCCTTTTAAAGGGGGGTGTAGGTTTATCGCTCTTTAGCGATAAGATTGGATTCTTCAATAATTTTTCTGCTCGCTTGAATTATTCATATCACTTGAGTATCGGTAATGGTGATATCTTAGGTATTGGAATTTCTGCAGGATTGATGAAAGTTTCTCTTAAGCCTGATTGGATTGCTATCGATCCAGTTAATCTGGACAACTCGATTCCAGACGGAAGTCAGACACAATCAACTTATGACCTTGCTTTTGGATTATATTATAAATCAACCAATTGGTATGCAGGTCTTTCTGCAACTCACTTAACAGAGTCGGACCTGGTTAATCTAAACGTTAAAAATGCACGTCACTATTATGTTTTAGGGGGATATGATTTTCAGTTGCCAAACAATCCTGACATCATGATTCGTCCTTCGTTCCGCTTGGAGTCTGATTTCACTTCCACTCAGCTTGATTTCAATGCCAATGTGCTTTGGAAGAACATGGTTTGGGGAGGTTTGAGTTACCGTATCAAGGATGCAATTGTACCTATGTTAGGGTTTCAACAGCCCTTGGGAAATCAAAAAATGCCGGGTATGATCAGAATTGGTTACTCTTATGATGTAACCACAAGTGAGATTCGGGATTATAGCAGTGGTAGCCATGAGATCATGTTGAGCTATTGCTTTAACCTTAAGCCACCGGTTAAGATCACTAAATCAAAGACAGTCAGGTTTTTATAAATAATTTGTAACAATCGCACAATTGAAAGCGTTAAAGGCATTCACGGGCTTTCCGATTCAGGAGGTTGCGAAACCCGGAGAAACAATTTAAGGAGGTAGCATGAAAAAGTTGTTGTTCTATTCAGCAATTGCTGTGACATTGTTTGCCTGTTCCCCCGGGAACAACGGTGAACTGGTAGGGGTTATTCCCCGCCCGAGTTGGTATCAGAACACCCCGTATGGGATGCTCTATATTCCCGCCGGTAGCTATAATATGGGTGCCAGCGATCAGGATGTCCCCTGGGCGCACACAAATCGTTCAAAAACGGTTTCTGTTCAGGCCTTTTACATGGACCAAACAGAGATTTCGAATAACGAGTACCGTCAGTTCGTTTACTATGTTCGCGACTCTATTGCTCGCCGCAAGCTGGCAGAAGAATTCCCCGAAGAATTCCTGATGCCGCGTTATGATGACGAAGGAAATGAACTCGATGCTTCTGAGTGGGATCTTAACTGGTCTGCGCGATTGAAGTATTTCGATGCTGATTACATGCCTTTGTTATCGGAAATGTACCTTCCCGACCACGAACGTTATTATCGTCGTAAGGAATTCGATGTACGTAAACTCATGTTTGAGTATTACTGGATCGACTTGCAGGCAGCTGCTAAAAAAGGTCGTTACAACATCAAAACAAATCCCGAAGATCCGGAACACCGTACTCTATCTAACCCTGAAGATCCCATTACTAAAGATCCTGTTGGACGTGACCTGGATTTAGGTTACAGAAACAAAAAGGGGCAGAATAACGCTATTCGTGGTCATACCGATCGTTCACGTTTCATCATTAAGGAAATCATTAACGTTTATCCTGATACACTTTGTTGGATCAGCGACTTCACCTACTCGTTCAATGACCCAATGACCAACATGTATTTCTGGCATCCTGCTTATGATGAGTATCCGGTGGTGGGAGTAACATGGGTTCAGGCAAAAGCGTTCTGTGTTTGGCGTACTCAATTACTCAACTTTTGGTTGGAGTCGATGGGAGAATTCTATGTTCAGGATTTCCGTTTGCCTACAGAAGCAGAATGGGAATACGGTGCACGCGGTGGTCTTGATTTGAGCCCGTACCCATGGGGTGGTCCTTATATCCGTAATGCTCGCGGATGTTTCCTTGGTAACTTTAAACCTATGCGTGGACGTTACATGGAAGATGGTGGATTCCACACTGTAAAGGTTACTTCTTACCATCCTAACGACTTCGGTCTGTATTGTATGGCAGGAAACGTATCTGAGTGGTGTGAAACAGCTTACGATGAATCGAACTATGAGATCATTCACGACTTGAATCCAGAACGTCGTTACGATGCACTTGACCATGATCCACCGGCGCAAAAGCGTAAAGTCATTCGTGGAGGTTCCTGGAAGGATATCGCTTACTATTTGCAGACAGGTAGCCGTTCATTCGAATATCAGGATTCTGCTAAGTCGTATGTAGGATACCGCTGTGTGATGACCTATTTGGGTCGTGGTGGACCTGACCAGGCTGAGGAAGCTCGTTAATGGTCAAAACAATTTTCGGAAAAGCAATCAAACAATGTAAAACCAAATAAAGCAAGAGAACTATGAAACCAGGAAGCAAAGCGTGGAAAGTGTTTATGGCCAAGCTGTACGGATTCGGAGCAGCGGTTGTAATTGTCGGGGCGATGTTTAAAATTATGCACTGGCCCGGTGCAGGAGCGATGCTCGTTATCGGTCTTTCGACTGAAGCGGTCATCTTTATTTTCTCGGCCTTCGAACCGATCCACGAGGACCCGAAGTGGGAACTTGTTTACCCTGAGCTTGCTCTTGGGCACATGGACGACCATGATGGTCACGGTGCTATCGAGCATCACGGTAAAAAAGGTTCAGTTACTGAAGAATTAGACAAGATGCTTGAAGAAGCGAAAATCGAACCTGAGCTCATTCAGAGCCTTGGTAATGGTTTACGTTCACTTACCGATGCAACACACAAAATTGGTGATGTTTCGAATGCGTCAGTTGCAACGAACGAATATATCGACAGCCTTCGTGGAGCTTCCAAGAAAGTTGAACAGCTTTCAGATTCTTATGTTAAGGCTTCTGAGTCAATTATGGGTCTTACTAACACGCAATCTGAAGGTGCTTCTTTCGGAGAGCAGATGCAGAAATTGTCAACCAACCTATCTTCATTGAACAATATTTACGAGATGCAGCTAAAAGGTTCTTCCAGTCACCTCGAAGCTACATCTAAGCTTTACGGTGGAATCAATGAACTCATGCAGAACCTGCACGATTCACTTGAAGATACCAAGAAGTACAAAGAGAACATGTCTGACCTTGCACGCAACCTGACTGCCTTGAATACAATTTACGGCAACATGCTTGCAGCAATGAACATTAATACCGGTGGCCGTGGATAATCGATGTTACTTTTCACGAAAAATGAATTGTAAAATTGGAGTTATCCCTAAAAACTAAAAACTATGGCTGGAGGTAAAGAAACACCCCGTCAGAAGATGATTGGTATGATGTACTTGGTACTCACCGCACTTTTGGCACTTAACGTATCCAAGGAAATTGTTGTGGCGTTCATTACGCTAAATGATAAATTGGACCAATCTACTGCAGCGATCGAGTATAAAAACGCGGTCGGCTATCAGGATTTTGAAAACTACTATAACGTACCTCAAACCAGGGAACTGGTAAAGGTGTGGCGGCCTAAGGCTCAACAGATTGAAAAAATGGCGAATCGTGTACATGATTTTTACCTTGATGAAACCAATAAACTGATCAAAGCTGTTGAAGGCGATGCTAAGGAATGGATTATCCAGGAAGAGAGTGGAAAGAAAAAGCTCGCCAATTTGATGGATATTGGGTCGAAAGATGATTACGATGCAGCTACGCGCTTATTCGTAGGTGATCGTTCTAATATCGTTGAAGCGGGTAAAGCGCTGATGACCGAAATGCACAATTTCCGGGATTCACTCTGCTACATCATTTCTACTTATGAATCGGGTAAAAACAATTATACGTTTACCCCGAAATTCGATGGTGCTTCAATGTCGCCTGAAGAGCTGAATGCTGCATTAGGTACAGCTAACCCAAAAGACACTGCAAAGATCAAGCAGCTTTACGGTATGCTTACACTTCCAGCAACCATGAAGAATCATGACGAGGAAGTTCCCTGGCAAGCAGGTATGTTCGACCATGCACCTGTTGTCGCCGCTGCTGCATTGTTTACCTCCCTGCGTAACGACGTTCGTAATGCTGAATCAGTAGCTATTGATCACCTTCTTGGAAAGGTAAACGCTCCTAAATTCAACTTTAACAAAATTGAACCACTTGCGTTTGCGCGTACCAGTTATCTGAACGTTGGCGATTCTATGAATCTTAGCGTAATGATTGCTGCATACGACTCTAATGAAGTTGCAAAAATTCGTTTTGCTGTGAACGATTCCAATCCTGCAAACTATAAGGATCACGTTGGTAAACTTTCTGTTTTGGGGAGCCGTCCAGGTGCTTATACAATGTATGGTATGGTATCCGTTAAAGAAAACGGAGAAGAAAAGTGGAAGCCTTGGAAATACATGTACGAAGTTGGTGAGCCTACCGGTGTTATTGCCAACGAAGATCTTACGGTTATTTACGCAGGTTATGAGCATACGTTTTCTGCTTCTGTATCCGGTTATCCTCAGGATCGTGTCTCGCTTTCACTGCCCGGTATTTCAGTATCACCTAAAGGTGGAGGGAAGTTCTCGGTTAAGGCTCCGGCAAGTTTGATCAACAAAAAGATTAAAGCGGGAGTTACAGTAAAAACAGATGGTGGAGGTTCAAAATCTTTTGCCGGTCCAGAATTTACAGTTAAACCACTCCCTATCCCAAGCTCTTACCTGGGTAACCTAAGCTCGGTACAATCAGATGTATCACTTGGAGAATTGAAGACAAATGCGCAGTTCTTGCGTGTTGCCTACGATCCAAGTATCTCTCTTGACCCTGCTAAAGTGAAGTTTACGGTTAATTCATTTGAAATGACTGCAACTGTTGGGGCAGCA
>JBKBUQ010000037.1:11982-18138 GCA_046289975.1 Flavobacteriales bacterium
AAGTCGTTCCCTGCTAAGGGCGGACAGCTTACTCCTGACATGTTGAACTTTATTAAGTTGGCTAAGCCGGGTACAGTTATTGCATTTAATTCAATCTCGGCACAAGGTCCCGCAGGAGGAGTGCGTGTACCACCAATGGTGTTCAAAGTGAAGTAATAATTGCAGAAGGAAATAAAAACCAGAAATATGAAAAGGTATTTGCTCATAGTTATGGCGCTGGTTGCTCTCGGTACTCCGGTGAGCGCACAGAACGTCCTTGATGGGGTATATGTGAAGGAGCACATTCCCACCAAGAAGTTGATTCAGTATCCCCATCTTCGAGAGGCGGATGTGATGTGGGAAAAGCGTATCTGGCGTGTAATTGATACACGTGAGAAGATTAACTTCCCGCTTTACTATCCTTTAAAACGTCTCACAGATCGTGAAAACCTTTTTGATATTCTGCGTAAACATGTCCTTGCAGCAGAAATTATTCCATACAACTACGTTGGACCTGACCTTACTGAGTACGGTGGAGACATGTTCTTTTATCCGATCTCTCCGTCGCTTCCTGATTACCGCGAACAGGCAAATGCACTTTTCGGTGAGCCGGAAGCACCACCAACCACTCCAATGGTCGACCAAAATGGTAACCAGATCGTTTTGGGGTCTGATGAGTATGGGTTTCCCATTTACCAATACCACCCTGCAGATAAAGTAATTGGCAAAACTCCACGTGGGGGCGACTCAATTCTACCTGGTCGTGATACCATTTACTACAGTGCTGAGGATATTATTGGCTGGGAGATTAAGGAAGACTGGTTCTTTGAAAAGCAGCGTTCTGTAATGGATGTTCGCATTATCGGAATCGCTCCGATCGTTGGATCCAAAAACGTTAACTCACTTGGTGTTCCCCGTAAGTTGTTCTGGATTTATTTCCCTGAACTTCGCTACATCATTCAAAACTATTTTGTGTACAACCGTCAGAACGATGCCCAGCGTATGTCTTTCGATGACTTATTCTGGAAGCGTATGTTCAACAGTTACATAAAGAAAGAGTCCAATATCTATGATCGTCAGATTATCGATTATACTTCAGGCATTGATGCACTTCTTGAAAGCGAGAAGATTCGTCTTCAAATGCAGGATATGGAGCATGATGTTTGGGATATTTAATCTCATTCAATATTTTTCAAAAGCCCCGGCATTTTTGTCGGGGCTTTTTGTCTTTTTGCAATCATGGATTCTGTAAAATGCAAAACCCAAACCCTTGAAAAGTAGTTTTTACATTTATTAAGCGGATTATTTAGTTTAATACAACCACTTCTTCGTCTGCACGCACTTTGCGTTTTTTGATGATTTCTTTTGTAATTGAATAGTAGGTTTATATTATCTCAGAATGAAAAGTTAAATCAAGAGGTAAGGAGCCTCTAAGTAAATAGATAACCGGGTCTATTTATATTCCGCTTTCTTCATTACTTGCGCTCAAAGCTTCCATGAAGGGAGTAATTGCATTTATCCCAATGAACGATCAGTTCGATCTACCTAAATAATAAAATAAAAATTGCATTTTGTAATCTGAACGGCATCAACTACGTTGCAGGAATAGTAGAAAAAAGGAAGATTGTGCTAACATGAAAGTACTTTAGTTACCTGCATGGCAAACGATAAAAGTTCCGTAACCACTATAGGACTTTAACCACATGAAACTTAAGTGAAAATTTGTAGATAAAACCAGCATGTTTTTGGGAATTCTTAGCCAGTTTACCTAGGCTTTGCTCTTAATTATAAGCGCCGAATGATTATTTTCGCGCCATGGTAGGAGTTAATGGGATTTCGGTACATTTTGGAGACCGTGTGTTGTATGATGAGTTGTCCTTTATGGTCAACAAGGAAGATCGAATTGGTCTTACCGGAAGAAACGGTGCAGGCAAGTCTACACTGCTAAAAATTTTTGCCGGCATTCAAAAGCCCGACAGCGGATCCATTTCCGTTCCTAAAGGTTTGACAATCGGATATCTTCCTCAGGAAATGCAGCACAAGGAAGACGCAGAAATTTTTGAAGAAGCGAAATCGGCTTTGGCTGAGTTTAATGAAATTACCAATAAACTCGATCAGCTCAATGATGAATTGGTTACACGTACAGATTATGAATCGGAAGAGTTTGGTGAGATTTTAAATCTTATCAGTGATCTGAATGAGCGATTAAACATGATTGGTGCGGGAAATGTTGATGAAGATGTAGAGCGCGTGCTTTTTGGTTTGGGATTTGAACGCACTGACCTAACTCGAAAGATGTCGGAATTTAGTGGTGGTTGGAAAATGCGGGTTGAGCTTGCGAAAATATTGTTACAGCGTCCGGAACTATTACTGTTGGATGAGCCTACGAATCACCTGGATATTGAATCCATTCAATGGCTGGAGGATTTTTTGATTTCGCATAGGGGAGCAATTATTTTAATTTCGCACGACCGTCGCTTTCTTGATGCTGTAACTAAACGGACCGTTGAAATTTCCAACGGAAAGGCTTACGATTACAAGGCTTCTTATTCAAAGTATGTTGAATTGCGCAGGCAAGAAATCGAATTACAGCGCAATGCACGTAAAAACCAGGAAAAAACGATTAAAGAGACAGAGCAGCTCATTGATAAATTTCGTGCAAAAGCCAGTAAAGCAGCCTTTGCACAATCGTTAATGAAGAAGCTCGATCGAATGGAGAAAATCGAGGTCGATGATTTCGAATCAGCCAAAATAAATATCCGATTCCCGCCAGCGCCTCATTCCGGAAAAGTAGTATTGGAAACACAATCGCTTACAAAAACATACGGTGACAAAACTATTTTTAAAAATCTTGATTTGATCATCGGAAAAGGTGAAAAAATTGCCTTGGTTGGAAAGAATGGCGCAGGTAAGACCACACTTACAAAGTTAATCACCGGTCAAGAGAAATTTGAAGGAGAAATTCGTCATGGCCACCAGGTTAGTATCGGGTATTTTGCACAAAATGAAGCAGAGAAACTGGACCGTAACAAGACGGTTTTTGAAACCATAGATGATGAAGCACAAGGTGAAATCAGAAAAAGTGTGCGTGGTTTATTAGGTGCGTTTTTGTTTGGTGGTGATGATATTGAAAAGAAAGTTAGTGTTCTTTCAGGTGGAGAGAAAACGCGTCTGGCGTTGTTTAAGTTATTATTATCGCCGGTTAATTTTCTGATTCTCGATGAGCCCACAAATCATCTTGATTTGGCCAGTAAGGAAGTGCTGAAGAATGCACTGAAAAATTACGACGGAACACTCTTGTTGGTTTCGCACGACCGCGATTTTCTTTCCGGTCTTACAAGCAGGATCTTTGAAATGAAAGATCAAAAAGTAAGTGTGCATCACATGAGTGTGGATGAGTTCCTACAGTTGAAGAAGAATGCCAGTATTGCGGATTATGAATACCAAAAAGCACAGGCGAAGAAGGAAAGTCAAGTGAAAGGCAGTTCTTCGAATAATCAGCGTGAACAGGACAAGGATAAAAAACGTTTACAAGGTAGACTTGAAAAACTGGAGCAGGAAATCAGCAAGAAAGAAGAGCAACTGAAAAAAGCGGAAAAGGAACTTGCTGATGCTGATTATTCAGACAGTGTACGATTGGCAACATTAACTTCCGGATATGATGCTATTAAGTCACAAATCGATGCTGCCTACATTGAATGGGAAACCTTACAGGCTCAAATAGCCGAATTGTAACTCCCGTTTCTTCAGCAATACTTTGCGTACGCTAACCTAACACCGTAATTTTTGTAATTGGGGTATTTTTTCCTTATAATTACGAAACAATGCTTGCTATGAAAAAGAATGTGCTTTTGCTTTTTACGCTGATTTTATTTGGTCAGATAAGCGCGCAAACAGTTAACACCCCTATCGATGGCACTACTGAGTTTGTGAAAAACTCTGGATTTAGGATAACTCCACCATTGAGAGATTTGGCGGAATTGATTCCTGAATTTGATGAGAAAGATGATCAGCGGATTATTCACAATAACCGACTTGCATTTCCTGCAGCAAACCCTGATGCGCTTCCTAAGGGAGTTGACCCAATAGCACAGCTTAATATGGGTGAACGGATGTTCCAGCAGCGCGCTCCATTGGTTCAATGGAATGGAATGAATGGCGGAACTCCTCCTGATCCATCCGGAGCGGCCGGGCCAAATCATTTTGTTCAGGCTGTAAACACGAGCTGGAGAGTTTATAATAAATCAGGAGGAACCCTTACCGCCTCCGCAAGCCTTAGCAGCCTTTGGTCGGGAAGTTCAAATTCCGGTGATCCGATTGTAATGTACGATCGCCATGCCGACCGCTGGTTCATCAGCCAGTTTCAAACCGGAAACAATGCTATCCTAATTGCTGTGTCCACAACAAATGATCCAACAGGAACTTATTATGCATATTCGTTTATTCCGGTAGCCTCGCAGTTTCCTGATTACCCTAAATTTTCAATATGGCATGATGGTTATTACATGACAGCCAATTATTCAACTAAACGTATAGTTGTATTTGATCGTGCTAAAATATTGGTTGGAGATCCGTCCGCAGGCATGCTTATTCGCAATATGCCTTCTACACCTTCCAATGGGTTTTTCTGTGCGCTTCCTGCAGATGCTGATGGTCAATTACCTCCCTCAGGAACTCCCTGTCCTGTTTTTTCGTTCGAAGATGATGCATGGGCATCCGGTAGCGCGGATCGTATTCGTGTTTACAATGTTAGTTGCGATTGGTCCGCACTTACTATTGATTTTACACTTAATCAACTACTCCCCGCACAGCCGTTTAATTCGGTGTTTAATGCTTCGTGGAATGATATTGAACAGCCCGGTACAACACAAAAACTTGATGCCATTGCCGGAGTTCTCACCTACCGGGCACAATACCTGCGTTGGACAGGTTACAATACAGTTACACTTTGTCACGTAGTAAAAGTTGATGCAGCAACCGGTCAGGCTGGAATTCGCTGGTACGAGCTAAGGCAAAATCAATCTTCGGGAACATGGTCCATTTACCAGGAAGGAACTTATGCACCCACGACTGAAAGCCGATGGTGTGGTAGTATTGCAATGGATGAGCAGGGTAATATTGGAATGGCCTATGCTGTTTCAGGTTCAAGTACTTTTCCCAGTATTCGGTATACGGGTCGATTGGCCACAGATCCTCTCGGCCAAATGACTTTTATTGAACAGGTTGGTGCTACAGGAACATCAGTGCAGACAGGAGTGAATCGTTTTGGCGATTATTCTCAAACATCTCTTGATCCTGATGGCTTGACTTTCTGGCACACCGGAGAATATATTTCTGCCGGACGGAAAACACGTATTTTTTCATTCAGAATTGCAGGTGCAGCAGGGGTCGATGAACAAATACAAGGGGAAATTAAAGTATTTCAGAATGGAATAGATTTAATTATTGAAGCGCATAGTCTGCCAAATGATAGAGAAACTCATGTAGACCTTTTCGATATTCAGGGCAGAACCATTAGCGAAAAAGTCGTTTTACCGGTTCAGGCTGCATTTAATACATCGATAAACGTTTCAGGTCTTGCAGCCGGTTATTATCTTGTTAGAATTGGAAATGAGCATTACCAACGAGTAATTAAAGTATTGGTACAGTAATTGATTGTTTGCTTTTATGAAACGGATTTTAACAATTATGATTCTGGCGCTGCTTGCAGTAGCGTGCAAAAACTCGAAAGCGGTGAGTGAAACATCTAACGAAGAACAAATTATTGGAACTGTATCCCACAAATACAGAGCAGGAGGTTGTCCGACAGTAATCATTGCTCCGAATGGTGGTGATACATTGACATTGATCCCTACTCAATCACTAGGTAAGTTTGATGTCGACGGACTTCAGGTGCGATTTACGTATCATCCATTGCGCCGACCAAATCCGGAAGGGTGTTTTGTTGGAATTCCGGCATCTATAGTTGGAATAGCAAAGGCAAAGTAAAAAACTGTTAGCGACTTGTTAAGCCCTGAAGAAGCAGGGCTTTTTTCGTTATTTTGTAAGCTCAATTCTTACAATGAAACCCAGGATATTCCGAACCCTTGTATTGCTTGCTACTTTTTCGCTTATCGGAATTGTGGTTTTGCAGGTGTATTGGGTTAACAGTACGTTGAAAATCCAGGAGAATCAGGA
>JBKBUQ010000037.1:18148-21746 GCA_046289975.1 Flavobacteriales bacterium
CAGGAGATTCTTTTACGCAAAGAGTATTCGCAGCAGGAGAAAATTTTTAATGATCGTGTTACAATTGCGCTCACCAATGTGGCTGAACAGATCATGGATTATTACGACGATCATTCAGATCTATATAATGCTGTTGAACAAAAGCAATCCAATTATTTTATCGTACGAATGAATGACACCTTACATCCCTACCTTTTGGAGAGGATGCTTCGCATGGAGTTTGATCAAAACAACATCAAGGAAGATTTTGAATATGGAATTTATGATTGTTTTTCTGATTCATTGCGATATGGAAAGTATATCGATATGGACGCATCCAATTCCAATGATGTTAGCCAGCGTCCGCAGTTAAAGATGGCAAATGATGGTCATTATTTCAGTGTGTTTTTTCCAAACAGGGTTGGCTTCACTCCGCATCAGGTTGACGAACCACTTGGTGCCTGGTTTTACACCTCAATAATTATTTTAATTGTAACCGGTTTTTTCGGGTATTCCCTGTATGTGATCATGCATCAAAAGCGATTGGCTGATGTAAAAAATGATTTTATCAATAATATGACTCATGAACTGAAAACACCTATAAGCACCATTTCAATATCGAGTGAGGTTTTATTAAAAGATGATATTTGTAATGATCCACAGAGGGTAAATCAATACGCAAGGATTATTTACAACGAAAACAAGCGTTTGGAAAATCAGGTGGAGCGGGTTTTGCAAATTGCAACACTGGATAAAGAAGAAATATCGTTGAAGAAAACGAATATTCATATTCATGACCTACTTGAGAGTTGTGTTTCGAATTTCAGAGTGCCTATTGAGGCAAACGGTGGATCGCTGTCGCTTGAATTGAATGCTGCAACTGATGAAATTAAAGCGGATAAAGTGCATTTAACTAATATCTTCTACAATTTACTCGATAACGCCCGGAAATATTCCGAAGGATCGCCCGAAGTAATTGTTCGTACAATGAGTGATGCCAATGGAGTTCGAATAAAGATCATCGATCATGGAATTGGGATTGCAAAGGATGCATTGAAAAATATTTTTGAAAAATTTTATCGCGTACCAACCGGAAATGTTCACAACGTGAAAGGTTTTGGGTTAGGCCTCTATTATGTGAAATTGATGACGGAGCAGCATGGTGGCTCAATTACAGTAAAGAGTCAACCGGGTATAGGTAGTGAGTTTGAATTGTATTTCCCTTTTCATTAACCATACGATTATGACAGAGAAAAAGGCTACACTGTTGCTGGTTGAGGACGACATGAATCTTGGGTTTGTTGTCCAGGATAATTTGAAAATGAGCGGATACAAAGTTGTTCTGGCTACTGATGGGAAGCAAGGTCTTAAACAATTTAATGAGGGGAAGTTTGATTTGTGTCTGCTTGATGTAATGTTGCCTCACAAAGACGGGTTTAGTCTTGCCGAGGACATTCGAAAAGCCAATGCTGAAATTCCGATTATTTTTCTCACTGCAAAATCCATGACAGAAGATAAAATAAAAGGATTTCGGTCAGGTGGAGATGATTATATTACGAAACCATTCAGTACAGAGGAACTATTACTTCGGATTGAGGCAATTTTGAAACGCAGCAAACCAGGTCGCTCAGTTCAGAAGGATCATTTTGCAATCGGAAATTATTCTTTTGACGCATCCAATTACATTCTTAAACTTGGTGAATCGGAGCAACGCCTTACTAAAAAGGAATCTGAAATATTAAAGTTACTTTGTGCTCACATGAATGAAGTTTTACCACGGGAATTGGTTTTGAATATGATTTGGGGAGACGATAATTATTTTAATGGCCGTAGCCTTGATGTGTTTCTTAGTAAGATTCGCAAATACCTGAAAGATGACCCGGCTGTTTCCATTACTAATGTTCATGGCGTTGGTTTTCGCTTACAGGTCGCATCTTAATTTATTGGTATGAAAAGTTTGTACTATATTTTGATTGCATTGATTTTCGTTTCCTGTGGAGAAGCGCAATGGGAAAGGACATCCTTTCCATCCGGATTCAGTCTTGAAAAACCTGATTACATGAGTGTTTCAGAGGCAATCAAGCCGGATGCTGAAATTCAATTGGAAAACGTAAACAGGGAATTGTACTATGTTATGGATGTACGGCCCAAATCTGAATTGGAACAAGCGGGCGTGATGTTTGATTTGAAGGCATTTTCTGCCAGTTTGAGAAGCTCAATGATAGAAGAGATGAAAAGTCCCTGGGAAGAGGATCTAGGGGCTGTAAAATGCGGGGATTTGCAGGCGCAACATTTTCAGGTTGGAGGAAAATCAAAATTTGGACCTAAAGTAAGTTACCTTGTGATGGTAGTGGATGCAGGAGATGATTTCCTGATACAAACAGCATGGACACCTTCTGCTCAAAAAACAAGTTGGTTTAATGATGACATGAAACGCATCATGACATCATTGCAACGAAATCATTAATTGTACGTTTTCCGTCTCAAAACAAAGTGTTGCCCGAGATACACTTTTCGCACAACGGGATCCTCTGCCAATTCTTCGGCTGTTCCCTGTTTCAGAATTTTTCCTTCAAACAACAGGTATGCCCTGTCGGTGATAGATAAAGTTTCCTGAACATTGTGGTCAGTAATAAGAACTCCAATGTTCTTATTTTTTAATTGCGCAACTATACTTTGGATGTCTTCTACAGCAATGGGATCCACGCCGGCAAATGGTTCATCAAGAAGAATAAATTTAGGATCAGATGCCAGTGCACGTGCAATTTCAGTTCTTCTTTTTTCTCCTCCGGAAAGTTGAATTCCAAGGTTTTTTCTCACGTGCTGCAGTGAAAACTCATCCAATAATTCTTCCAACCGATCATTCCGTTGTTTCTTGTTGAGTTTTCTGGTTTCGAGTACAGCCAAGATGTTGTTTTCAACGCTTAATTTTCTGAAAACAGAAACCTCCTGAGGAAGATATCCAATGCCTTTTTGTGCACGTCGGTACATCGGTTCCTTAGTGATCTCTTCATTATCGAGAAAAACGGAGCCTTTATCAGGTTTGATCAGGCCAACAATCATGTAAAAGGAAGTTGTCTTTCCTGCGCCATTTGGACCAAGCAGGCCAACAATTTCGCCTTGGTTGACCTCAACGGAAACACCGTTTACAACCACTCTGTCTTTGTACTGTTTGAATATTTCCCTTGTCCAGAGTTTCATAGGCTTAAAAGTCGACATCAAATTTAGCGCGTAATCCGAACTTAGCGATGTTGGGGTGATCAAGATAGGTCATTCGCCAGATAAAATCGATGCGTAGAAACTTAAAGATATTTTCTACTCCAACGGACGCTTCCAGGAATGGTACATTGCTGAAATTGTAAAGATAGGTTGGGAATTGAACTTCTCTTTTATTTGCCTCAGTAATGGTTCCCCAGCATGCTTTAATGGCAGCAACTTCTCGCCATTTCAATCGGCGAAGCAAAGGAAGATGGTTGAGGAAGAAACCGTCGAAATGATGCGTATAAAAAGCGCTGAAGTATTGATCGCTTACAAATTCCAGATAGAGCATTGTGTTAAACGCCTGCTCATCGCAATAGTAGGTTTCATTTCCGCGATGTATTTCTAAAACAGGAAAGGG
>JBKBUQ010000038.1:0-16841 GCA_046289975.1 Flavobacteriales bacterium
GGTACTTGTTTTCATACTGTTGCTGTGCAGGCAAGGAAGCAATTCCCATTTTTTCCAGACGAACCCTGCCCGCAGATAATTCGCGTGTCTTCTCCATGCGCAGATTCTCCAATTCAGACAAACGACGTTCTTCATCACGCTTTATTTTTTCATCATTGGTACTTGCGATAATGGCTTTGGATTCGGCAATTTGTTTGTCCAGTTTTTCAATTAGCGTTTCGTTCAGATCATTCCGTTCACTGATTTTCCGAGCTTCGGAAGAAGTGGAGTTTTCAATACGCTCCATGCTCTGAACATAACCGGGATCTACCGTTTGGATCAGATTCTTTTTCTCATTGGTAAGTTCCGGACGCTCGCTGAGTTGCTCCAATGTTTGTTTGTCGCGCTTGAGTTCTTCTTCTTTCTGTTTTTTCAACTCTGCCAATTGATTCAGCTTATTGACTGTTGCAGGATCGGCAGATGATGTTGATTTAAGCTCCGACATTTGCGCATCGATACGACGGATCAATTCTTCGTTTAATCGTATCCGCTCTTCCGTCTGTTTACTGCGATCGCCCGACGAGGATGAAGATTCGAGAGTAGTGAAATATTCCGGATAAATATCCGACACCTTAACAATATTCTGTTCAGGATCAATACCCAGAGCTGTTTTTGCAGATTTGGAGTAGGAAGTTGCCGCGTTGTTCAGGTACTTATTCCCCAATTGTTCAGCCACGTTCGCTTTCATCAGGAGGAGGTTTTTTGCCTTCTCATCTTTTTCCTTCGCAGCTTCAGCACGAAGTTTTTTTGCGTCTTCAAACTTCGATTTTGCCTTTTCCTCCAGCTTTTGAGCCGTGAGGAATTCAGGATCATCAGCAGGCACCTTAACTTTTTTAGCTTCCGATTTGGCTGTTGAAACTTTCGCTTCGATCTCTTTTTTCTCCAGCTGATTTGCCTCCTGAACTTTCGATGCAATTTCCAATTCGAGTTTAACCAATTCTGCTTCGAGTTTAATAATCTCTTGTGTGATGCGGTCCGATTCTGCTGCATTGTTCGACTCTGCACGGCGAATTTTTAATTCGGTGAGTTGGTCTTCAATATTGCGTACTTTATCAATAAGCGGTTGCAAGGCATCGATACGCTTTTGTGCTTCGGCAGACGAATATTCGGGCATAAATGCATAACCGGATACCGAACGACCATTTTCATCCACGCGTGTGATTCCTGCTTCTGCCAATTGTTTATCAGCCTGCGCAACTTCGCGCTCTTTCTCATCACGAAGATCTTTCAAGTCCTCAATACGTTGACGCGTAGCTGCGGGATCGCTCACATTTCCGGTTGAGAGGTTTCGTTCCAGTCGGTTGATCTCTTCAGCGGTCTTGCGGATCAACTCCTCATTGGCCTCGCGTGTTTCTGCTGTTTTGCGGACATCTGACTTATTGGAATTTTGGATGGCATCCACTTTTGCGTCGTAAGAAGGATCAACGGTTTCTGCAATCTTTTCGTTCTTTTCTTCCTGAATTACATTGGGAGTGCGAGAACCCTGCATGGTGGATTCATCTTTGCGGACCATCGATTCCAACTGCGATTCCAGTTTTTCGAGTTCAGCTGCTTTATCGGTATTCCCGGTTTGTTCAGCCCGCCGCTTTTCTTCCTTCACTTTATTCAGTGTCTGCTCATTTAATTGTTTGCGCTCTTCAGCTTTTTGCGTGGAAGTAAGATTACTCCCTTCGATGGAAGCCAATTGTTTATCGTACGACGGATCAATTTTATCCAAAGTAGTATTGCTGGCCAGATCCGTCGATTTTACCACTCCCGGATCGGTGGAGGCAGTATTTTCCAGACTTTGAATACGGCGCTCATTGGTTGTGATATCGTTTCGTTTCTCAGCGATTAGTTTATCCAAACCATTCATTTCATTTTGTGCGGCAATTTTTTCTTCGGGAGTTCCACCTGCAATTTGTTCTTCCAGCGCAGCCTTACGCGATTCTGCCGATTGCAGGAATTCCCTGTTCAGATCGTTTTCTGATCGTAGTTTATCCTGTGTGCTTGAATTGGAATTACGAATACTGTTCAGCTTGTTGGTGTAGTTGGGATCAACAGCAGTGGTGATTTCGCTGGAACTTTTAATGGTCTTATTCGGATCTTTTATTGCTGCGATCTGCTGATCATTGTTATTGATTTCGGTTTGTTTCTGAATTTTCAGATTGGTCAAGCCTTCTTTTTCCTGCAGGAGTTTATCCTTTTCATCACCATTTGCTTTCGCTATCTTTTTATCCAGCGCTTCGATCTGCTTCTCCACTTTGGCAATCAGTGTCGCATTCAGTTTATTTTCCTCCTTGAGTTTGTCTTCAGGAGATTTTTGTGAGGACTTGATTTTATTCAGGGATACATCGTAATTCGGATCAACCTTGTTAGGTTCTGTTACACGAGTTGGATTGACAGTAGATGAACCGCCATCAATTTTTCGCTGATTGAGGCTGATTTCATTTTGAGTGGATTCCTTCAGATCACGCAATTCCCTGTTCTCTTTTTCCAGACGTTCACGTTCCATCGGATCGACGGAATTCATTTTAGCATTGTTGGCAGCGATGCGTTCATCGGTTTTGGTAACCAGATCTCGATTCAACTCGTTTTCGCGTTGCAATTGCTCTTTTGGACTAAGCCCGGAATTTTTTATCTCATTCCGTTTCTGATCGAAGGTAGGATCAACCTTGGCTGCGGTATTTCCGGTTGTAGGTTGTACAGTAGTTGTGATGCCTTTTAGTTCTCCAATCCTGCTTTCGTTGCGTTTGATTTCGAGTTCCTTGTTCGATTTCAAATTCTCGAGCGACTGAATGCGAATTTGCAATTCCTCGCGTTTGGCAGGATCTTTTTCCTTTTTGAGTTTGTCGTTGAGCGATGCCACATCTTTATCGATGGTGCTGATCCATTCCCGGTTCAACCGGTTTTTCTCCTCAAGTTTGGTAGTACTTTCCGATTGCAAATCGAGTTCTTCTGCTTTTGATAAGAGTCCTTTGTATTGCGGATTCTCATAAAGGTATTTGTTCAGCTTTTCCTGATCGTCGCGATTAATCTCTGCATTCTGTTGCAGAACCTGTTCATTCTTTGCAATGGTAAGTGATGATTCTCCGGAATTGATTTCACGCGCCAATGTTGCCTTCTCTGCTTCGGTAAGCGATCCTTTTACGTTTCCTGACTGGATATCCTCAAGAATGGAAACCTGTGAAGCGATCTGATCGGTTTCCAGTTGCAGACTCTCGAATTTTCGCTGTGCTGTTTTAATATCTGCCTGAATCGCATTGAGATCTTCGGTTTTGCTGTCAATCTCCCGCTGAAACTCTTGTTTCTTTTTATCGCCTTTTGCCTGCTCCTGCTGTTTTTTAAGATTGTTCAGCTCACGAGCGATCTGACTTTCTTCGTTACGCAGGTCTTTCACAATAGCAAGCGCTTTGTCGGCTTCCAGCTTTTTAGTTCTTCCTTTTTCGCGCAATTCATCGATCTCATCCTTACGATTCGATTCGCTGGCCATTACTGAACGGATATATTCCTGTTGCTCACGAAGTTTTTTCTCCGCTTCTTTTCTGTTCTTGGAGTTAATCGCCGACTCTACTCCATTTGCAAATTCAGAAGCTACTTTTGCTTCATCCTGTTTCTTCTTTTGTTGTTGATCCAGACTTACTGCAACATTATAGGCAGCGGTAGATTCATTGACCAGTTTTTTTGCTTCTGCATTTAAATCATTGGCTTCTGCAATGATCTGCTTTCGTTCGTTTTCGTCGCGTACATTATTCAGTTTGGCAAGCATCTCTTCTGCTTCCTTGGTCTTCTGGCGTGCTTCATCGTTTTTGCGATCGGCCACTACATAAGCTGCTTCCGATTTCTCTTTAAGATCTTTGGATTCATTCACCAATTCCTCCACATCCTTCTTCACCATTTCGATAAGGTCTTTGTCGGACAGGTTACCCAATTGCGAATCTTTATCGACTTTCTCTGTTTTTTTCTCACGGGCTTTGTCGAGACTGTCGATAAGCATTTCATTGGAATTGGGATTGAGCAATCCTTTTTCCTTTAGAATCTGCGCAATAATTGCATCGGTATCTTCCACTTCCTGATCGAAAAGATTCCGGATTTTTAATTGTTCGGTTCCGCCGTTGTTGACCAATACCAATTCTTGTTTGAGCGGACGAATCTCTTTCTGATAAGGGACATCCACCACTCCAACGTGAGCGATCTTCGAATTATCGCTAACAACCACAAATTTGTATTTCCCCGAACGCGGTAAGGTAATCAGGTAGCTGCCATCGCTTGAACGTGTATTGTATATTCCAACCACTTCACCTGTTGCAACATCTTCCACACGCACCGACGCTCCAAGATTGCCGGGCGAAACTTCGGAAATAAATTTCCCTTTGATAATGGAAATCAAAAACGGAATCCGTTCAACCCTTACGTTGTACACATGCACTTTTCCGGAAGAACTCTCCCTGCGCGATGCAAACCATGCCACACGATCGAGCGAATCGACCATGTAAAGAAAATCATCATCGGGACTGCTGATTGCAAAATCGACGTTTTGCGGAGCACTGAACTGATCGGTTTCCGGATCGTACACGGAACGGAAAACATCATAACCTCCCATTGAATTATGCCCTTTCGAACAGAAGTACAAAGTTCTTCCATCCGGATGCATATAAGGGTAATTCTCATCCTGAGCAGTATTGATATATCCCCTTACAATTTGTGGTTGGCCCCAATCGCCGTTAGGTAATCGCTTTACTTTGTAAATATCCAATCCATTTTTTCCGTCACTTCCATAACTGGCAAAAAACACAACATCCGAATTTTTCGGATTATGGATGACGATTTTGTGATTATTCTTTTTATCGAGATTGCTTTGCAGTGCTTCAACAACGATGAGTTGACCACCGACATCTTTCATGCTGTAGAGACGGAAAAAAGTTTCTTCCGAAATAATTTTCTTTTCAATGACAACCAGATCGGTAATGTTGCGCAACAGTTTTCGTCCGTTGTTACACATTTCAATGTGGCGATTCACCTGAAATTTTTCTACATCTTTTGGCGTTGCCAGTGAAATGTATTTCTGGTAAGCACGTATTGCATCAGCAAACTGATAATTGAGATGGTACGCGCGACCGAGATAATACCAGCAGTCTTTATTTACCCCGGGACTTTGTGCAGCGAAGAGAAGGTATTTTAGTCCGTTTGTTTTTTCTCCATCGGAGAAGATCAAACATGTTCCGTATTTGTAATTGTATTCGGGACTTGTTGCGTTATTGGATAGGAGTTGTGAGAACAACGGAGCTGCTTCCGTGTACTTCCCTTCATCGAACAATTTGTTCGCCATCTTGATCAACTCTGCTTCATTTTTCTGAGCAGAAGACATGAAGGGAACCAAGAAAAAAATGATGAGCAAAAATGCCCCGCTATGTCGGATGTTGGTTCTCAAATGCCAGGGTTCCTAAAGGTCTGTACACCAAACCTTAAAGATAGTTGAATTATCCTTAGCCTTTTTTGCGAAGGCGGATATTCATTCGATTCTCCTCCCTGCGCATCAAACGCTCAATATTTTTTTGGTGAGTAATCAGTACAAGTACAGCAATTACCATTGCGAAATAAATCAGCGATAAAGGCACCGGACGAAAAACCAGGAAGAACAAAAACGGAAAACTGATTGCCGTAACCATTGAGCCCAGAGACACATAGCGTGTTAACAGGAAAATGATGAGGAATATGCCGATACACATCAAAGCGGCCTGCCAGTGCAATGCAATGACAACCCCTAGCAGGGTAGCGACTCCTTTCCCCCCCTTAAATCCTGCAAAAATTGGGAAAATATGCCCCAAAACTGCGATCACACCAATGGCCAGCTTAAAGTTGACCTGTGCAAGGGTTTCTGCTTCGTAAGGATTCAGCCATGCCAATAAAGTAATGGCAATGAGTCCTTTAGAAACATCCATGGAAAGAACTACGAGTCCTGCTGTTTTGCCCAATACCCGAAACGTATTGGTTGCTCCGGCATTTCCGCTGCCGTGTTCGCGGATATCTGTTCCATAAAAGATTTTCCCGATCCATACTGCCGATGGAATAGACCCCATCAGGTAGGCTACTACCGCGGCAATAATGTTAAAGGGTGTAAAAATTACATCCATTCTTCTGTTTTTAGTTCGCCCGATCCAACAACTCCTGCGCGCGACCGCGACGGTTATTGTTGAAACGGTATTCGAAATCCTGTTGACCTTTCTCGCCCTTATACTTCCTTTTGTCGTCTTTGGTTTCCTGAACGATCTTATTGAAGTTGCTATCAGAAGAAGTTACCTCCAACAGCTCCTTTGCATAAGTGAAGAAGTACCAGTTTGAATCGTCTAATTTAATAACAATGCTGACTTGATCGAAGCTTCGTCCTTTCTGAATCATCACCCGACCATCTACATACTTGAAAATCTGCTTGTTATTTATATTGCTAATTGCAAGCTTACCCTCAGATAACCATATACCTTCCTCCGGAATCCACTTGAGAGTGACATCAGCGAATACAATGGACTTCTCCAACTCATCCGGAAAACGCTTAACCTCTCCGTGTAAGCTTAGATCGGCGATTACTTTATCAGCCTTTTCCATTCCGATTAACTCTCGAAGTGCTTTTTCGTAGTTCGACTTCTCATACTCAAACTGCTGTACATCAGGATAATTAATTATCTTATCGGCCATTTTTTTCATGGCGTCATCGCTGAAAGGGAAATCACACATCAGCGCTACTTTCATTACCGGATTTCCGTAGCCCAGTTTTTGAGTGATATTTCCAATGGGTGTCACTTTAAATTGACCGGTATTTACCCCAAAATTCATTTTTCCATCACCGTGTATCTCGCACTTTTCTTTTGCAAACGCAACCAGATTTCCGGGTAAGGTATTTTCTTTCAGCTTCTCATCTTTAGCAATCTGGTATTCCTGGAGGCGTTTGTCAAAAACCAAATACCCTTCTGCGGCTATTACATCAATATGGTCCTTTTTAATTTTACTCGAAAGGAAACTGGGATAAATCGCCAAAGAATCCTGGCTAAGCGTGATACCGGAACCAAGGAAACCGCCTCCATCGAAATTGATGATTGGATTACCAATGGGAATTCGAATATCCATCGGATCCACAACTCCCTTGAATACCACCCAGTCTCTGTTAATGGATGGACAATTATGCATTAGTCGGGTTGCTCCGTTAAAGTTCAATCCTTTATCATTGGCCTTTAATTCGACACCACCTTTGTATTCGAAATGCGGACTCAGCATGAATCGCTCTTCGGGTTTAACATCACCTTTTGCATAAGTCTGGAATGTGGTATCGAGCGAAATATTGGCGAAATAGATTTTTTGCTCCATTTTGTTTTCATCGATATAGGCATATTTTCCTGAAGCCTTATATTCTTTCCGCCCGCTGATCTTGGCTGTTACCTCAGTGATTTTATGGTATTTGGTAACATAATTACAAACGATCATTGCATTTTTTAAGGGATCCATTTCCGCTTTTCTGCGGATTAGCACCTTATTACTATCCGGATAGATGCGCGCATCACCCACACCTACAAAATCAACTTTCTGACAGGTAATTACCTTTTTCTTCAAATCAAATTTCGCTTTGGGGGCAGCAAAATTCAATGAATCCTGGCCTTGTCGCACCGAGAAGAAATTTGAACCGGATAAATCGATATCCGTATCGATGTTAATGTTACCCGATACAGAGCGTTTATCGGATTCAAGTTCAATATCTTCATTGTCCATGAACCATTTGAATCGGTCCATGAAACAGATGTATTCATTTTCGGGGAATTCCACTTTTGTTTCCGTTCCATTCGATTTGAATTCGCCCAATCGCTGAACAAAATCAACGTGCGCATTTACGTTATCCGTTTTAAATGCAAGCTCTTGTGTTAAATCATGGTTCTTCAGTTTGAAGTTGGCCGTATCCGAATCAATGACTTTTGTTTTAAACTTGAATTTACGAGAGGTTAGTTCGGCTGTATTAAAATAGATTCTTCCCTTGCCAGTCATTCCATCCGGACGAAGTGCTGTTGTTCCACGCATCTTACAGGTATTATCAAAGAGATGAATAGCAGAGTCGCGCGATTGGGTGTACAATACCTTAGCTTTGGGATGGTATCGAATTATCAATTGCGATCCATGCGATTCGGGGATTTCTACACTTCCCTTTTGTTCTACGTTTTTATACTTTTCTGCTATTCCTGAAAGCGAATCCGGGAAAAGTGTAAATGCTTTTGAATCGGCAGTGGTTGTAAGAAATTTAATTGTTCCATCTGCCTGCAAACCATTATTGGAAAGACGTATTTCATTATTGAAGGTGGCTTTATCGCCATACAATTTGATTCCCTCCGGTGGAAGTTTACGGATGAAGCCCAGTGAATAATCTTTTTGAACGGATAGTGCCTCTTTAAGCACCGGTAAAATTCCGGCCGATTTAAATTCTCCTGCAAATTTTTGAGAGGGTACTTTAAAATTATCCAGACTATCCATTGTAAAGGGATCAACTTTAAAATAGAATGAGCTGCTGTCGTAAACCCCATTATGAATGGATTGATCATTGTAGAATACGTAAGTTGGTGTGGTAGAAGTCAGGATAGGATAATTATGGAATCCTTTTTTGATTCCCGATTTATTATCTTTTCCATCAATCATAATATTCCCCTTAACATTACGGATTACCGAGCGAACACGAACTTGTTTATCAAAGGGAGGAGTGAATGGCCAAACCCGCAATCGCATGGAATCGCATTGCAGAAGATCGATTTTATAATCATCGTAACTGAAGAAAAACTCTTTACCGAAATATTCGGTTGAACCGGCGTTGATAATCCCACCGAATTTCAAATCGCGGTTTTTCCTTACAATCAATTCCTGACGCTCGGGGTAAATACGCACAAACTGACTATCACTCAGGTTCACCCGCTTAACACCATAGACGGTCAGATCGAGATTGAGCAAATTGAGATTAGCGTTTTTCTGCGCATTGCTTACTTCACTTTCAATTTTTATTGGATCGTAATCCGTTTTACGGGCATTTGCTTTTAGCGTATGAGTAAGCTTCGGACGAAGAAGGATGGTGCGTTGTTCAGGATCGTATGATAAATATCCATCTGCATTCAGCTGACCAATGATACCCATGATCTGTTCTGTGGGTTTTCCCCAATAAGAAGCTACTTCATCCACATTAATCAGCACGGTGTCCTTACGAACAGCATACTGCTCGATATAATCCATCGGATGTTTTGCATCAATCCCTCTTATCTTGTTGAATTCCTCTTTACTAAAAAACTGAATGGATTCAAATACACATTCGGTTTCCAGTGAACCCATGGTTGGTCCGAACTCAATGGTTGGGTCACCTAATTTATAATACAAGGCTCCAACTTTAAGTTCGAGATTATGATAAGTATCAAAGAAAGGTGACTGCGATAAACCGGTTGTCCCACGCGAAAGAATAAACTGATTATCGGTCTTGGTGTATTTCATCCGCAATCCCGGATGTGAAATGGAATCTTTCTCAATGTAAATTACAACAGATGCAAACTCCGCATCGATCGTTTCTGATTTTATAGTGTACCCAAGTGAAGCAGAGCGCATAAACACTTTTCCGTTTCTGTAAATGATCAGTCGCGCAGGTTCTACACCCGTACCAAAGGCACGAAGATTAGCACCATGCAACATAAATCCACCCTCGTAATCGATACTTGGAAAAATGTTTTTGATAAAAAGGCGTTTACTGAACGATTGAAACTGCGGGTAATTGGCCAGACTGGGTTTGGGTGTAGTTGTGAGCTTTTCAATAAGTCGACCGGAGAGCGGATTCTTAAAGTAGGTTGTGTGAAAGGTAACTGTATCCACATCGAAGCCTTGTGATTTCAAGTTGATATCATAGCGCTTCAATTCAGCAAATGTTTCCGAACGCAATAATCCAGCCCGCTCGTAGGTGATGATTCCTCCTTTACCGTCGAATTTTTCCTTGAGTGGGTACAAAATCCCGGAGGTTTCATAAATAACAGAACTGTCTCCCTTAGCAAAACCCCGGATGTCGGTCTTTTCAAAAATCAGTTTTGGTGCATTATCGTAATCGTAGGTATAAATAGCATTGGTGGCTTTCCAGTTGGTGGATTGGGTTTTGTAAATGGAACCGTCGGTATAAAACTGGTAGGAAAAAAGAAGAAAATCCGGCAGCTGTTTTTTATCCTTGGCAAGCATTGTTTTTTCAATTACTGCACGCCAGGATGGATAAATTGTACTGAACTGATTGTTCCGGTACATGTATTGCAGTCCTGCGAAATACCCATAAAATTCAGGATAGGGTTTTGCTTGTCGCGCGCTTAGAATGTTTGCCATATCGTAAGCTTCTGACTGCATGGTGCCGTTCATTTTTTTGAAATCCTGTTCAAACTCATCCATGAAATCTTTGGCCATTCGCTTATCGTACTGACCAAGATAATCCTTGAGCTGCGATAAAAATTTATCGGGACTTGGGGTAAACTGTGTTTGAGCGAAAATCGCCGATGATCCACACAGCAAAATCAGTGTGAAAACTAAACTCCTCCTAGTAAGCATATCAGTCCTTTTTGAATTCGAGCACCGCCCAGTTGTTACGCTCATCCATCCCTTCAAAAACCAGGCCTTGTTGATGTGCAGACGCTTTGAGTGTTTCTACATCGCTGATAAAGAAACCACTCAGCAGTAATTGTCCGCCCTTCTCCAGGCATTTGGCATAAACGGGAAGATCGGCGAGCAATACATTCCGGTTGATGTTTGCTAATATAACCTGAAAGCGACGGCCATCCAATAATGCAGCTTCTCCTTTTTCAACAAAAACACCTTCTACTCCGTTCAGTTCGAGATTTTCGAGGGTATTCAGGTACGACCATTCATCAATGTCAATTGCCGAAATTGGTGCAGCACAACACTTGGCAGCAAGAATGGCAAGAACCCCGGTTCCACATCCCATATCGAGCAGCGATTTGCCCTTAAGATCGAGTTGGTACATACGATTTGCCATGAGCCAGGTGGTTTCGTGGTGACCGGTACCAAAACTCATTTGGGGTTGAATGATCAGTTCATCTGCATAGGCAGGGTCTGCAAGATGAAAAGGAGCGCGTATCCGGCAACGTTCGTTTACTACAATTGGCTGAAATCCGGATTCCCATTCGGCATTCCAGTTCTGTTGCGCGATTTTCCGTTGAGAAAACTCAACTGAAAACTGATCGCTGTAATTCGCAAAACAAGACTGAATGGATAATTGTTCAAATTGCGAATCTCTGAAATAGGCCAACAAACCGTCGGATGTTTCCTCAAAACTTTCGGCTCCTGCTTCTCCCAATTCGTACACCAGAATTTCCCTACCCGGAAGCAGAGGTTGTATCTTCAGTGAGAGTTCGATGTAATCGCTCATCGTGCAGCCAGAATAATGGGAAGGAATGTGGATAACTTAAGCGAAGCACCACCGATAAGTCCTCCATCCACATCCGGACAAGAGAACAGCAAGGATGCGTTTTCAGCATTGCAACTTCCACCGTAAAGAATGCGGGTGGTAGTTGCAGTTTCCTCGTTAAAACGCCCGGCAATATAGCGGCGAATAAACGCATGCATTTCCTGCGCCTGATCGCGGCTTGCTGTAAGTCCCGTTCCAATAGCCCACACCGGTTCATATGCTATGATCACTTTCTGCATTTGTTCAGCAGATAATCCATCGAGTGCAATGCTCAGTTGTTGCTGTACCCAGGCAAAATGGTTATCATCCTCACGCACTTCGAGCGATTCGCCGCAGCATAAAATCACATTCAGCGAAACGGTAAGTGCATGACGTAATTTTCGGGAAACAATTTCATCGGTTTCAGCAAACATCGATCGCCGTTCGGAATGACCGAGAATGCAATACCGTGCCCCCACCGACTTGATCATTTCAGCGGAAATCTCACCTGTAAATGCGCCTTCAACTTCGAAATGGCAATTCTGTGCACCCAGCGCGACATGGTTACCCGCTTTTTTAGCGAATTCGCGGAGATACAAAGCAGGCGGACAAATGATCACTTCTGCATTGGCAGGAAATTCTTCCTTGTGTTCGAGCAATTGCGCAAAAACAGCAAGAGCTTCGTGGTAACTGTGGTTCATTTTCCAGTTACCGGCAACGATTTTTTTTCTTTTCATCATCTTATTCGGATGCGTGGATCGAGGATACCGTAAATGATATCGACCAGAATATTGATTACCACAAACATGGTTGCAATAATTAAAACGCTACCTACCACTACAGGAAAATCATCGTTCACCACCGAATCGAATACCTTTTTTCCGATTCCGTTCCAGTTGAAAATATTCTCGACAAAAACAGCCCCTGCAAGCAAGGAAGCAAACCATCCGGAGATGGCTGTGATCACAGGATTCAATGCATTTTTGAGCGAATGTTTAACCACAACCGTGTATTTCGACAAACCCTTTGCCGTTGCGGTACGAATATAATCCTGCGACATCACATCCAGCATTGAACTACGCGTAAGCTGAAGGACGATAGCCAACGGGCGAATTCCCAATGTGAAAGCCGGTAGAATCAGATTGCTTAGTTTGAGGTATTCTTCACCTGTTAGATTATCCACTTCATAGAGTGATCCTGTTGTTTCCAGTTCAGTTCCGGGAAGCGGAAAATATGCATCGATAAGCGGAAGGAATTCGTATCCCATAACGCCGTTAATTCCCAAGCCCAGTGCCCATCCCAATACACCGATTCCAAACCCTTTTAATCCGGATTCGAAAAGGAACTGGTACGAGAACTTTCGGGAAATTTTATTCTTGGTATGATAGCGGTTAAACGCAGCGCCAACCAGTAATCCCAAGAGCATAAAATACAAAGGCAATTGCGGCAACCAGGTGGTCTCATACCAGAGAAAACCTCCGATCCAGGCAATGATAATAGCCATAAAATGCGAAGGGCCTGACATACCCAGCACCGCAACAACAAGCGCAAAACTATCGAAGAAACTCCCCTTGTTTAGCGCAGAAAAAATGCCGAGAAAAATACCAATCACTGTTGCGAACACCATTGCAGATAGCGCAAGCACGATGGTACCCGGGAGCGATTCCATGATGATATCAGCAACCTTTTGTTTGGAACGGTAACTGCGACGGAAATGTGGCAGTTTAATGGATAACAATCGATCACCACCAACCGAAAACAAACGTGAACCGGAATATTTTTCTTCGTCCCAATGAATATGTGAACCGGGATTATCGCTATGCAGGGAGATCGGCGAGAGATCATTCAGGTAAAGCAGGTATTGTTTGTACAATGGCAAATCAAGTCCAAGGTCACGACGAATACTGTTGATGATTTCTTCATTTACATTCTGCCCACCCAACATCCGTGCAGGATCGCCGGGTTTGGTATGGAAAAGAAAAAAGATGACGGTGATAACCCCGAATAAAACGAGGAAACCATACATCAGCTTTTTTATGATAAATCGAATCACCGGTTCTCGTTGTAGATTTTGCTTTTGAACGATTCATAATCCGGCAATGCAGTTCCCGGCCACATGTCGGTAACAACTCCACGCTTGAGGTACATCAATCCGGGATTGGAACGAATCATGGTCTTCAACACTTTTTCATCGGATAAGCAGGCAGTGAAATTCAAGGACTCCGATTGTTGTATGGTATTCACCCTATCCGGTAGTGTTGATGTAAGCAGATAAAAATAACGTCCTTCGGCCATTGCTGCCTGAGCGAAAGTATTCATCGCTTTCAGTTTAGCAGGAGACGCTTTGGTTAAGTCGTAACACACCAAAAAGAATACATTTTCGAGTTTAAGAACAGAATCGGTTATGTCTTCTCCGGTTTCAATCAGACTCATACTAAAATCACGCGCAGGTGCATTTCGTCCGGGGTCCACAACCATTGTCCGGTTATCCAGGTACTCGTGGGTAGCCTCATAATTCTCCGGAAAGACATCCAACCAAACTTCTTCGCCCGTTGCAAGCACTTTGAATTTATATTCAAATTTGAGTACTGGAGCAATATCCGTTTTCTCCACCATGATATCGTTTCCGATTTGGTAAGGCCGAAAATCCTTGATCGGCAGATATGTGTAACAATAAAAAGTAAATGCAAATGAATAAATAATCATGGCAATGGCGATGGTCCAATCTTGCCCGATTTTACCCAGGTAATAGCGCTTTAGCAGGATATAAATGATTATCCCGATTAAGGTAAACCAGAAAGGGAACCACCAGGAGAACAAACCACCTGCAAAGAGTGCAATAGCCAACAATGAAGCCGGAAGCACCATTGCGTCGTCTTTTAAGGTGTTGAGTTTAATTTTCTTTTGCTGAACCAACAGTACCAGAATATAAAACATCAGTGTGATGTCCTTGTAAAAACTTTCCCAGGGTGTGAGGGAACGACCAATAGATCCCTTGAGTGCATCACCGAAACAACCGCAATCGTTCACACATTCGCGTCCGAAACTGAGTGTGTCCACTTCAAGGAATTTCGCTTTACAGGAACTGATCCCTTCCACTTCTTCGGGCAGGTAACTCTCATCGGGAATTTCATCCTTGTGTTCCCACCATTCCCCACACTTTGCTTCCACCGTTTTCATGCGGGCAGCTTTGTCGGATTGGAATGCGGCGTGATTATCGTTACATGAAGCGGTATACCATGTTAGCCAGGCAAAAAAAACAGCCATACCGAAAAGCGTCCAATTGGCCAATCGCGCTTTACCACCGAATAAAACGGCTAGACCAAGAACAACCTCTGCAGTAGCAATAACAATAGCCAGAGGAATGGCAAAATCATGGAAGGAAGACCAGAATGAACCCAGACTATCTTCCCGGAAATATTCTTCGAGTTTGTAACCGAAACCTTTGGGATCGTTTGCTTTGATAAGTCCGGAGACAATAAAAAGTGAACCCGTAAAAATACGAGCGATAAGGGTAGCGATGCTGAGTCCGGATTCGTGAATGACGATCAGGAACCCCAAACCCAATGCGCTGTAGGTAAACATCCAGTAGATGTTAAATTCATCTACTACTGTTTCACTTTTGTACGGCAGAATAAGAAATACCGCTGCAGCAGCCAAAAACAGAATACCAAGAATTCCCTGAAGAGTAAGTAGCCGTTTCATAGTTCCTTTGATTTAGGCACAAATTACATCGGAGACCAAAAGCCTTTCCGGCTTTAACATGTATTTAACGCTCTCCCTCATCCAGTTTGATCAAAGCGAAAATAGCATAATTCACCATATCGAAATAGTTCGCATCAATACCTTCCGAAATGAGTGTCTTTCCTTTATTATCCTCAATTTGTTTTATGCGCAATAACTTTTGCAATATCAAGTCGGTAAACGAAGAAACGCGCATACTTCTCCAGGCTTCACCGTAATCGTGATTTTTCTTTTCCATCAGTGTCTTGGCCTGTGCTGCCATTCGGTCGAACAGCGCAAGTGCACGGTCTGCTGGCATTTCCGCCTCCGCGGCAATTCCTTCTTCGAGCTGCACCAATGCCATTATGGAGTAATTGATTATTCCAATAAATTCCGGCTCGATTCCCTCTCCTACTTTCGATTCGCCCACTTCCTCAAGTGTCCGGATGCGTTGCGCTTTAATGAAGATCTGATCGGTCAAAGAAGAAGTACGCAAAATTCGCCAGGCACTGCCATAGTCGTGCGTCTTCTTGACGAAGATATCTCGACAACGGTTGATGACGGCGTCGTATTGAACAGAGGTATTGTGCATGACCAGCATGTTGTATATTGCAGAAAATCCGCAAAAGTGGACCAAGATACAGTTTTTCCCCATTTGGACTCCCTCAGGACCGGCCCGCGTCTTCTCGAATTAGACCAAGTCCGCATTTTCGGCATATTAAACCTCAGTCCCGACAGTTTTTTTTCCGGTAGTCGTCTGGTAAGCCAACCGATGGCCATCGACAGAGCCGGCAAAATGCTCGAAGAAGGTGCTGATATTCTTGATCTTGGCGCAGCATCCACACGTCCCGGAGCGGAAGAACCAAGTATTCAGGAAGAACTTGACCGTTTGATACCCGCCATTGAAGCCATCCATAAAGCTTATCCGGAAGCCTTGATTTCTGCAGACACCTACCGGTCGGAAGTAGCACGTAAAGCACATGGTGCAGGAGCCGTCATCATCAATGATGTAAGTGGAGGGAATCTGGATGAAGAAATGTTTCGGACGGTTGCAGAATTGGGAGCTGCATACGTGCTTACCCATATGCGGGGAAATCCGAAAACGATGAATGAGCTAGCCAATTACGATTCGGTTACCTACGATGCGATCAGAGAGCTTAGCTCGAAGGTAAATGCCTTACACGAATTAGGCGTTCACGATATCCTGATTGATCCCGGAATTGGATTTGCGAAAAATGCAGCACACAATTTCCAACTCATTCGTGAACTTGAATTGTTTCGGATTTTTCCCCTACCCTTACTGATGGGGATTTCTCGTAAGCGATTCATCTGGCAAACACTGAATAACAATCCGGAAGAAGCATTGAACGGAACCACTGCAATGCACATGCTTTGCCTGAATGCCGGTGCAAAATTTTTACGTGTACACGATGTAAAAGAAGCGAGGGAAACGATTCAGTTGTTTAAGGAATATCAATTTTTAATTTCCGATTCCTAATCCAAAAGCGAAATCTTTTTTGAAACCGTTTAATCACCAGGCCCCTTAGCTGAGCGAAGGGAACGTTCACCAATTCTAAATTCCTACAACGAAAAAAGCTTACTTCAACATCATCACAGGAAAATCCTGACCAAAACTGTAGCTTACAGGATACTGTGC
>JBKBUQ010000038.1:16851-19007 GCA_046289975.1 Flavobacteriales bacterium
GATCCGCGCATTTTTTCTGCCAATTCCGGAACACGCTCTTCGGCATAGATACGCAATTCATTCACCATCACTTTTCCATCTCTGTCGTTTGTTTTCCCCTGCAAAACTTCAAGCAAAGCAAAAGTAAATAATCCGTGATTCAGCTGACCAGCCTCATTTGCAAATTGTGCATCCTGTGATGCAGTGAGAAAAAATGTGCCGGTACTTCTTGCCAATTGCGCAATGGCTTTTTCCCTTCCATCTCCTCGGCTAGCCAACTGATCTACTGCACCGCCACTGTGACAGGCATCGAGCACAAACAATTGTTTTTGGGCAGATAGTTTTACCGACCATTCTTTTAATTCGCTTGCGGAAAATGCTTTTTTGCCAAGTATTTCAGACGCATCGTACAAATTGATGACTTCATGCAGTACCAGAAAAAACTCTGCCTTTGCAACATCCCGTTCAACGCTCATGGTACCGTGACCGGCAAAGTAGAACACAAAAACATCTTCAGGACCGATTTCTTTCCGAACGAGTTCCAGGGTTTGTATTAGTTTTTCACGTGTAGCCTCCTTATTGCTCAGACTGAATTCCTTTACCGACTGAAACAATCCCTTCGAACCGCTTTTTATTGCAGCAGCAAATGATTTTGCATCGTTCACAGCGTATTTTAAATCGTACTGCGGATTTTTATAGGAATTCACACCAACAGAAAACAAAAACAAATCTGTTCCACCTGCAGTGCCATCATAACGGACAATCACCTCAACAGGTGCAGATTCACTTTTGGATGCATTGACCACCACTGCAGTAATATGGTTCTCGCCATCCTGCAAAGGCACATCAAAATGTTTCACTTCTTTTCCGCCTCCTCTAAACTGAATATTCTCACCGTATTTTTCAGCAGCCATCAATTTTCCGTTGTTGTACAATCGAATTTCTTCCAATTCCGCACCACGCGCATCCACTTTAATGGTTACCGGAAAACGGTCTTGTGTCCATTTGTAAACGGAATCTTCCCTCACCTGTTCACCGCGCGATTGGGCTTGATTGATTTGCAAAGAAAGCATGGGAGCAGATGAAATATCCTGTTCCATTTTCTTTTGATTCATTCCAAGATCTTCGCCCTTGTTAATGCGTTCTATCAATCCCGGAGTATAATACTTCTCAAAGAGAGAGCCAACGGGAATCACTTCAACACCCGAGACATAATTGACCAGTCGAAGCGCTTTCTCCGATCCGTCAAATCGTCCGCCCGGATTTGTACTGATCCACTCGTTGCGATCGATCTGTGTGCGTGAATACAATTCTTTTCCACTTTGCAGATCCCAGATTTTTATTCCACCGTCTTCGGCAAACGAAACCAGTTTTTTTCCATCAGCAGTAATCCGCAAATGTGTAACAGGAGCGGTATGTCCCTGTAAATGATATTTAACTTTTCCGTCGGATAAATTCCAATATAAAATAGCATGATCTGAACCACCGCTTGCTGCAAAGTTTTCTTTGGGGTTAAAAGCAGCTGCAAAAACAGGGCCTTCATGCAAGGCAAATCGCTGTGTTTGCATTCCGGTTAATACATCCCAAATTTTTACTTTTCCATCCCAGGATGCTGTGATGAGTAATTTTCCGTTAGCAGAAAAATCGAATGCGCTAACCAATCCGGTATGACCAATCAATGACCTGAATTTTTGTCCGGCATCTACTTCCCAGAAATGAACCCCTTTACCCAAATCACCGGTAAGAACATATAAATCCCCGGGCGAGAATGCAATGGTGTAGGGAGAAACTTCTCCTAAATCAACAACACGAAATTCATCCGTATGTACATTCCAAAGTCGAAAGGTTGCATCCCATGATCCGCTTGCCAGCCAATTTCCGTCGCGAGAAAAACGAACAGCGAAAACAACTTCACGATGTCCCTTCATCTTCCGGATTAGTTTTCCTGTAACAGCATTCCATATGCACACACTGCGATCTGCACCTGCAGTTGCAAGAAGTTTTCCATCAGGACTAAAATCGAGCGCATATACAACACCGGAATGCCCTTGTAAACGGTTGAGGATTCTGCCACTGACCAAATCGATAATGAAGGCGGTAGAATCAACATTTCCGAATGCGATGAAACGATCATCTGGACTCATGGCAAAACTACGTTTCATTGCAATGAATTTCAG
>JBKBUQ010000038.1:19017-21329 GCA_046289975.1 Flavobacteriales bacterium
GGATCGACTGATCGCGCCAGGAAGAAGGATCAAAACGGAGTCCATCGCTTTTAGCAGAATTCAAAAATCCTCCAATATTTTTGCGTTTGATTCCCGAACGCAAATCGTACAATTCAACATCGTTCAGTTTGGTTGGCAGTGCCATAAAAAGATCAGTAGAAATACCCGGCTCCATATAGCGAAGCAATGCACAAGGAATCTTTTTGATCAGGTTCCCGGATGCAAGGGCATAAATCTCAGCTTCATCATCGAAAGCCATTACGACAAACTGATCGTCGGCTGAAAAACGCAAAAAGTTAGGACGTTCTTTTGTATCGCCAAAAGAGCGTATTTTTTTCCCGGAAGACAGCTGCCATAAAACACCTTTGCTTTTGTTGTCTTTGGTAATAACCAAATCCCCCTTGTTGCTAATGGCCATGGCGGTATTGCATCCGTCGCACAATTCATCCGGATTGGCAATCAATTGTGCGATTTGCTTTCCGGTTTTTGCATCAAAAATGGATGAAAACAATTTCGCAGAACTCAACACAATAAACTTACCATCTGAGCTGAATCCCATACCGTATGTTTTATCAAAGGGCAAATGCAATACAGTATCCCCTGTTGCAATTCGCAGCACAAAAGCTGATTTGTATTCCGAGCTAGAAAGAACGAATTGTTCTGTAGGATCTATGAGCGAAGGAAGATCAAAAGCTCCATAATTCTTTTCTGCACTGCGAATGTACTTTCCACTTGAAGTTTCATAAAGATGAACTCCATCGCGTTTATCGAGGATATAAGTGTAAGTACCATTCGGACTAAGAAAAGCATCTGCAAGTTCTCCCTTTACAATGCGCATTGCAGAAAGTAAATTTCCTGTACGCACATCAAACAAACGAACAGACTGATCTTTGGAAGCCGAAATAAATCGCTGACCGTCTTTCAGAAATCGGATTGAAACTATAGCCTCGGTATGCCTGTGGAAAGTGCGTATTTGCTTACCGGATTGCACATTCCAGAGAATTATGGAATGATCTTCGGATCCGCTCAACATTAATTTTCCGTCTGCAGAAAAAGCAATAGCAGTAACAGGACGCGCATGACCGCGTTGCAATACCGTTTCAATTCGGCTTTCCTGTGCCTTCAATTCGAATGTCCAAAACAGCAAGGCGTAAATCAGAATAATTCTTTTCATACTATCAGAAATAAGTCTCATTGGCAAATTCTACCTGTTCTAAAAATATTTTTTTAAACGCGTTGATATTGTTCTGCTCGCAAAACACCAGCATAGCCAGCTTGTATTCTTCCGGATCAACAGTTCTAAACGACAAATGACAATACCTGTGATGCATCAATATTGCGTTACTTACAATCCACGCTGTACGTTTATTCTCATAGTTGAATGGTTGAATATATGAAATTAAAACGAGTGTGAGTAATGCTTTTTCAACTACCGATTGACGACTGTTGATCACTGCACAAATTTTTTCAACCGTTTAACGTATCTGAAAATGATAATCGGAGTTAGTTTGGGAGAGCGTCTCCTGTGCCCGGTATTCCAGTTTAAAGCTCAAAACTATTGGAAATAAAGCTCAAAAACCATCATTTTTAGCTACTAAAACGCCAAAAATGAGCTTTAAAATCAAACAAAAGCAGCACGCCATTGCTCTGGGACGGGGATAGTGCATTGTTGTTTATAATCAAAACAAACCAAAACACTTTTTCCAAAAGCTTTCAGAATACGATCATTTCCTGAAGGGACAAATACTTCGTATTCCATTTCAAGACTCTTGCCTCCCACTTTACCGATCCAAACTTCGATATGTACATCTTCGTGCAAACGAGTGGGTTGTTTGTATTCCACTTCATTGCGTGCAAGTAAAATTCCATGATTGACCCAATCCCATTCCGTACCAATTTTGGCAGCAAAAAAATGCATACGCGCCTGTTCAAAATAGTTCAGGTAAACAGCATTGTTTACATGTCCCATTACATCGATATCCACAAAACGGACTTCCATTCTGCAAACATGTGCATTGGGTCGAACAGATTGAATCATCTTCAGGAAATTGGATTGAGCACCACACTGTAAACAATGATCGAGTTGAGATCGCGTCCGTAGGTAAGTTTATCCAATGCATCAAAAATATTTTTTGCACGGAAATAGGAAGTATGCAACTCCGTTTCGCCACGAAGCGACCACTGAATAGTATAGGAGCTTTCGCGCTCTTTGTAATTGCGGACATAATCGAGCATTTTCCGCAATGCATCGACTTTATCGTAACCATCTACTGTATGAAACAAAAATGACTGGCGGTGACGCGGGTTTACGG
>JBKBUQ010000039.1:0-7469 GCA_046289975.1 Flavobacteriales bacterium
CCACGCTGGCCGGCACACCCACCTTCGAGGCGCTGCTGACTTCTACGGTCGTCTCGGCCAGCATGACCGGCACGGCCCACGCCCTCATCACCCCGTCGGCCCCCCCCCCCCCCACCCCACCCCCCCCCCACCCCCCCCCCCCCCCCCCGGCGGGCCGCCAATTGAATCGTGGCTATCCGGACCAATACAGGGTCTGGATTGCACTTACTCGGGGTGCGACAGCGTTTAATCGATTATTTACCACGACTTTTCCAAATCCGTTGGCGATTGGTTTCAGGTAGATTATGTTTGTTCTGCCTAAAACACGCACCATGAAATCCCCCCTCTCCCTGATCGCTAAATCATCTTTCTCCGTTTTATTGATCGCCATTTTCGGGCTGATTGCCTGTAACCGAGATACCGTTAAGCAAATTCAGATCGATCCCGCATTCGGTCAGTACATTTCCGCTTATACTTCAGGAATTGTATCCAACCAGTCTTCTGTGGTTATTCAGCTTGTGGCAGATTACCCCAACCCAAGCGATCCCCAGACCCCTGTTGCGGAAGAGTTGTTTGAATTGAGTCCTTCTGTTCAAGGTAAGGCCTACTGGACCAATAACCGCACCATCGAATTCAAACCCGATCAGCCATTACAGCAGAATACAGAGTATGTGGTCACTTTCCATTTAAGCAAGATCATGGAAGTTGAAAGTAAGTTGGGTGATTTTGTGTTTCAAATTAAAACACGCGAACAATCAATAGAAGTGTACACCGAGGGATTGTCCACTTACGATCCCAATAACCTGAAAAGACAGAAGCTGGAAGGTCAGTTTGTGCTTGCCGATTGGTCTGATACCGCCACTATCCACAAATCATTGCGTGCAAGTCAGGATGGAAAAGATTTAAAAATTGATTGGATGCATGGTGAGGTAAACATTCATCGATTTGTCGTACAAAATATTGCACGGAAAGAAAAAAGAAGTACCATTCTGCTAACATGGAATGGAGAAGCTGTTGGTGCATCAGGATCAGGTGAGAAAAAGATTGAAGTTCCGGCATTGGGTGATTTTAAGATTACAGACGTTTATGTGAATCAAACACCCGAACAATTCATAGTAGTACACTATTCCGATCCACTCAAAGCAGATCAGAATTTTAATGGACTGGTGACCATTCAGGATTCCTACAATTTAAATTTTGTTGTGGATGGGCATAAACTCATGGTATATCCGGGAAGACATTTAACCGGACCAAAACTATTGAGTGTTTACCGCGGTGTAAAAAATATAATGGGATACAGTTGTTCGGATGAAAAGACGGTGGAAGTTGAATTTGAAGAGTTGAAACCACAAGTGCGTTTAGTAGGAGAAGGAAATATCATTCCAACGACCGACAAAGGAATGTTGTTTCCATTCGAAGCCGTTAATCTGAAAGCTGTAGATGTTAAAGTGACACGCATTTTTCAGAACAATGTTGTTCAGTTTCTTCAAGTCAACAGTTTAGATGGTTCCAGTCAGCTAAAACGGGTTGGACGGGAAATTTTCAAAAAGCGTGTTGATCTCGATCCCGAAGGAAAATTGGATTTGGGTCAGTGGAACAGATTCTCTGTAGATATTGGCGCTCTTGTACGTTCAGAACCCGGTGCGATCTATCATATTTCTCTCGGATTTAACAGGGCGTATTCGGTTTATTCATGCGACAATCAGGATGCCACTACCAATCAGCTGACGGAGATACTCGAAACCGGGAAGGATAAAGAATGGACAGAAGATGGTTGGGGAAGTTTTGATTATGGATATTATTACGAGGATTACGACGATGGGGATTATTATTACGATTACAATTATTCAGAACGTGAAAATCCATGTTCAGAATCCTATTTCTATGGTAAGTCTGTAAGCAGAAATGTATTGATCTCTGATATCGGAATCATTGCTAAGGCCGGAGGAGACAAATTTGTTAATGTGTTTGTAAGTGACCTTAAGTACACGCAACCAATGAATGGCGCGAAAATTGATTTTTACGATTTTCAATCACAACTTATCGGTTCTGCAACTACCGATGCCAACGGATATGCAGGAATTAAATTGGATAATAAACCATTTGTCATTATCGCTTCAAAATCAAATCAACGTGGTTATCTGCGTTTGCGCGATGGGGATGCATTATCGGTAAGTAAGTTTGATGTAGGAGGAGAAAGTGTACAGCGTGGAGTAAAAGGATTTATCTATACCGAGCGTGGTGTATGGCGTCCGGGTGATTCCATTTACCTCTCCTTTATGATCGAAGATAAAGAAGCCGTTCTACCAAAAAATCATCCGGTGAGTATGGAAATGGTTAATCCAAACGGAGTAGTTGTACAACGCATGGTGAAGACCGCAAACGTTAATGGTTTGTATGATTTCAGAACCGCAACACAACAGGAAGATCCAACCGGATATTACACAGTAAATATCAACGTAGGTAATCGTAAATACAGCAAAACGTTACGTGTTGAAACGGTAAAGCCGAATCGCTTGAAAATTTATCTTGATTTCGGAACTGATCGATTAAGCTCATCGCAGGAAGCAGCTCCGGTTAAATTGAATTCCAAATGGCTGCACGGTGCGCCTGCTAAAAATCTTGCCGCACGTGTGGAGGTTACTGTAAATTCAATTTCAACAGCGTTTAAAGGGTATACCGGATTTATTTTCGACGATCCAACACGTGAATTCCGTGCAGAAGAGCAAGTGGTGTTCGATGGAGTACTTGACGAAAACGGGGATGCAAGTTTCGACCCTTCACTCAATATCGGAGATGCTGCCCCCGGATTATTGCGTGCTCATTTTACATCGCGTGTGTTTGAAGAAGGAGGAGACTTTTCTATTGATAGAAGTTCAGTCGAATATTCTCCCTATTCCAATTATGTCGGAATTCGTGTTCCTGAGGGAGATCAGTTTAACGGAACACTCGAAACCGATCGCGATCATATTGTAGATGTAGTAACAGTGGATGAAAAAGGAAAAGCTGTATCGCGTCGCAACATTGAAGTTAAAGTGTACAGTATTCGATGGAGGTATTGGTGGGATCATTACGAAGATGATTTGTCAAGTTATATCGCCAATAATTCCATTACTCCGGTTCTCGATACACGGATCAACACTACAAATGGAAAAGGAAAATTCACGCTCCGGGTAAATCGTCCCTCATGGGGGAGATACCTCGTGCAGGTGAAAGATCCGGAAAGTGGTCACGTTACAGGAAAAGTGGTTTATATCGATTGGCCGTATTGGGCCCGACTAAACCGTAAGGACAAGGAAAATGCAACGATGTTGAATTTTTCTACCGACAAAGAAACGTATGCAACCGGAGAAACAGTGAAAATTTCCTTTCCGAGCCCTGCGGGCGGACGCGCACTGGTTAGTGTGGAATCAGGAATTCGTATGGTGAAATACTTCTGGGTTGAAACCAAATCCGGCGAAACCAAATTCGAATTCAAAGCTACTGAAGACATGGCGCCGAATTGTTATGTCAACATTTCATTGCTGCAACCGTATTCGGTAACCGAAAATGATTTGCCATTGCGTTTGTATGGAGTGTTGCCAATAAGTGTTGAAAATCCCGATTCGCACCTTAAGCCATCCATCTCAATGCCGGATGTTATTCGTCCGGAGACACAAACAACAATTACAGTGAAGGAAGATCAGGGTAAACCGATGACATATACACTTGCCATGGTGGATGAAGGTTTACTTGATCTCACTTCGTTTAAAACCCCTGATCCCTGGAAATTTTTTAATGCACGTGAAGCACTCGGTGTAAAAACCTGGGATTTGTACGATATGGTAATGGGGTCGTTTGCAATGAAAATGGATAAACTGCTTGCAATAGGTGGTGACGGTGAATCGACAGGAAAAAAAGGAGCAAAAGCAAACCGTTTCAAACCCATGGTGTATTTTTCCGGTCCGCATGCATTAAAACCCGGCGCTACGGCAACACATAAAGTAGATATTCCGAATTATGTTGGATCTGTTCGTGTGATGGTTGTTTCGGGTCAGAGTTTACGTTATGGTCATGCTGAGAAAACGGTAGCTGTACGCAATCCGCTGATGGTGCTTGGAACATTGCCCCGTGTGCTTGGTCCGGGTGAAAAGGTTCAATTGCCGGTTAATGTTTTTGCAATGGAAAAACATGTTAAGGATGTGAGCGTGGAAGTTATTCCGAATGAATTTTTAAAACCTAAAAACGGAACTAAAAAATCGATTAAGTTCAGCAAGATTGGTGATGAGGTAGTGAATTTTGAATTCGACGTGGCTGAAAAAATTGGTGTGGCAAAAGTTAAGATCATTGCACGCAGCGGAAATGAAATTGCGCGTCACGAACTTGAATTGGATGTAAGAACACCAAATCCTAAAGTGACAGATGTATCTGAAGCAATGGTTGAGCCCGGTAAATCATGGAATCCAAATTTTTCCTTTAACGGAGTAGAAGGAACCAATAAAGTGACTGTTGAAGTTTCTTCCATTCCTACCATCGATCTGGGAAATCGTTTGAAGTACCTGATTTCTTACCCGCATGGTTGTATCGAACAAACTACATCTGCAGTATTCCCGCAATTGTATTTGAGTACATTAATGGATCTCGATAATAATTTTAAACGTGAGATCAGCAACAACATCAATGCTGCATTGCGAAGAATTCAATTGTTTCAAACCGCAGAAGGTGGCTTTAGTTATTGGCCGGGAGAATCGGTAGCAAGCGATTGGGGTTCGAATTATGCTGGACATTTCATGCTCGAAGCAGAATCTAAAGGTTATCGAATTCCTGCATCAACGAAGTCGGGATGGATCAAATACCAGCAGAAACTGGCGCGTAACTGGAGGTTGGGGACACGTACCAATGAATATGGATATCAGCAATACGATGATCTATCGCAGGCCTATCGCCTGTACACCCTTGCCCTTGCACGTCAGCCGGAAATGGGTGCAATGAACCGCTTGCGTGAAGCAAAAAAATTGTCGAATGCTGCACGATGGAGATTGGCAGCTGCTTATCAACTTGCGGGACAAAGTGATGTTTGTGATCAGTTGTTAAGTACTGCCAGCACAACAATTCCCAAATACACGGAGCTGTCTTATACCTACGGAAACGATGTTCGTGATAAAGCAATGATACTAGAGGTATTGTCGATGACCAAACAAAAAGCAAAAAGCGCAACACTCATGAAGGAAGTGGCTTCAGCACTCAACGAAAATTCATGGATGAGTACCCAAACAACTGCCTATTGCTTATTGGGAATAAGCAAATTCATCGGGTCTTCTCCTGTCGATAAAACCATGAAGTTTTCGTATTCTGTAAACGGAGGAGAACTCATCTCAAAAACATCACAGCGTCCTCTTTTCAAGGCAGAACACACACCAAAACAGATGAGTCGTTCCGGAAAACTCAGTTTGAAAAATACAGGTGAAGGCACCTTGTATATCAAATTGAGTGTAGAAGGAAATCCAGTTGCCGGCGATGAGTCTTCTGCTTCCAATCATATTGATGTGGAGGTGAATTATTATTCCATGAAAGGAAATAAACTGGATGTTTCGAGATTGGAACAGGGAACGGATTTCATCGCTGAGGTTACAGTTTCCAATTCAGGAACTCGTGGTTATCTGGCAGAAATGGCATTGACCCAGATCTTTCCCGGTGGTTGGGAAATTCATAATACACGAATGGATGAATTTCAATCCTCCATCCAAAGTGATGTGCCCACCTATCAGGATATTCGCGATGATAGAGTGTACACATATTACTCCATTGCTTCTGGTAGAACCAAAGTCTTCAGATTTAAGTTGAACGCAGCTTATCTCGGAAGATTTTTCTTACCAACAATATCTACAGAAGCGATGTACGATAATACCGTTAGCGCACGTAAACCCGGTAAATGGGTAGAAGTGGTTAAACAGGGAACAGAAGAAGTTACTTCAAATTAATATATCTGATTTTTTGGAAAGGAGTCATCACTGCGATGACTCCTTTTTTTTATCTTGGATGAAAATAATTCAGACGTAATGTTTCAACGATTAATAGTTCTTGCAGTACTAGCTCTTGGTACACTGTTTTCTGTTGGTGCAACGGAAGTAAGAATATCCGGAAGAGTCGTCCAAAAACCGGAGAACAAGGGTTTGATTGGTGTGAAGATAACATTGGTGGACGCTGATAAAAAATTACTTCAGGAAATGAATAGTGCCGATAGCGGTAAGTTTAAGCTGTCGCCATTGGAATTGAATAAAATTTATCTATTGCGATTTGAAAAGCGCAATTTTTTAAGTCGTTTTATTGAGATCGATTTACGTGGTATTCCGTACGATAAAGTCTATGAAGAAGGCTGGGAGATGGCAATGGAGATGGGATTAATGAAAATCGAAAAAGGGAATGATTATTCTCCTTTGGTTAATCTCTCAAGCGGAAAATTGATGTATGTAGAAGAACTCGAGGATCTGGAATACGATATGGTAATTACAGAACACTATAAGAAAAAAGAGTTGGAAATTGTTGAGAGCCTTGTTCCTGAGCAGGATTCTGAATTGAATGGAATTCAGAAACGCACTTCCAACTTTACCCTCGAATACGTTTTTGGTAGTATTTTGATAGTTGCTCTTTTTCTTCTCTGGTTTGTCTATTTGCCGGGAAAAAGAAATGGGTAGTTCTGAATTTACTTCAAAAATTCAAAACCGAAACTTAAATTTCACTTATAAAAACACAATCAACGCTGTATCCATTTCAATACATGAACTTTTGTTTTCATGCCATATTTGGCCTTAAACATTAACTTCTTGGGTTGATTGTCGCGAATTACAGTTACGATCACTTCCTGATCCGGATCAACTGGATCTCCATTCGGTTTTTTCAGGGCTTTCAAAAATTCAAGAACATCCACTTTGTCGCCCGGACGAAAACCAACAAACTCTCCGGATCCAACCTGAGTAATTGTTTTTTCCAATCCTCCTTTTGAATCGCTGGTGCGGATTTCATTATCATAAGGCGATAAAGGATTCAACAATGAATTTTCGCGAAGGGTGTCGTAATAAATTACCTTCATCCCAACCAACTGATCATTGGGTTTCCATTGGTTTTTACCTTCAACATATAGTGTGAAATAATTCTTTAAATCAGGATGCACTTCTGCAACAAATTCGTCAATGAACGATTCCTCATCAAAGGATTTTTCAGCTCCGTACCGGTTTACCAAAGTTAAAATTACATCTATCAGTTCTTTTTTGCCATCGGTCAGTCGTTGTATCTCAGCATCAAGTAACATTCCCATTGCTGCACCACGCTGATAGACTTGACCGTATTGTTTTTCGTATTTCGGTTGAAGTACATTTGCACTCATCTCTGTAAATGACATTTCCTGAATGGGGAAACTTACACCGGATGAAAATTTCAGACTCATTTCTTTTAAGAATTGATCCGGGGTATAAACTCCGCCTTTGTATTTTACCAGATGGGCAAAGTATTCA
>JBKBUQ010000039.1:7479-21054 GCA_046289975.1 Flavobacteriales bacterium
AACCATAGGTGCTTACTCATTACAGGATTTGTATAATTGAAATTTCCAATATGCTGTGAATGCAATCCTAACGGTGTAACAATGTGCATGAATTCGTGAATAGCAGCGCCGGTTAATTGTCCTTCCAGTGCAAGATCTTCAATATCCAGACCCGGACCAAAATCGCCCAGATAATAGGTGGAAGAATTCCCATGCTCAAGTGCGCCCAGTCCGAGATTGCCGAATTTTTTTGCGAGTTTAATTCTCTTTCCCAATCCGAGCTTACCGGTAAATGCTTGTCCAATCTCGCGCAGGTCGTCCACGAAAATGATGAAAGTGTAGCTGTCAACAGGCAACTCCGGTAGGAATGCTGCAATGGCTTCCATATCACGCTTAAGTGCATTGTAAAATTGTTTTGCCCTGCGCTGACCTTGAACATCGTAAACCGAAATGGTGACTTTCGTTTTGTTTACAAAGAACTGCGCCGTGTCAGCCGGACTGAACATCATCGGACAATCGATCAGCTGATGATAATTGCGCGCCTTTAAAGTGATCTGTTGTAAATTATCTGTGGTTCGCGGAAGTGAAGTAGCCCCGTACAAATCGGCTGGTTTTTTTATATCGACAATTAAAGTTTCGTTTTCTTTTCCCTCTTCAAAACCAAAAATCCCACCGTTATTAAAAAAGAATAATTTTCCTTCCATAAAATTGGTAGAAGCAGGCTCAAAAATTTTATTCTTTTTTACCTGTTTGTCCATTGCATCTTCCACCGAATAAACAATACTGCTTAATTGTTGCGCATTGCTTACCACCCAGGTGTTGTTTCCGGCTTTTTTAGCAGGTAGTTTTTTCCCGTTTGCATCAGTCGCCGTGAGTGTTGTAACATACAAACCATAATCCTGCGTGGCATAGGTTCCGGGAACAGTTGCAGGAAATGAAAAGCGCAGAATATCTGTACTTGGTTTTTTAGAAGGCGTATATTTTACAGTAATCTGATCTTTGGATACAGCAGTAAGATCGATCTCATATTTGTTTTGTCCAAAAAGTGATTGAACAAAAAAGAACGTTCCGAATAATAATGAATAACGCATGATTATGGATTTCAGGTAAGAATCAATGTTTAAGCAAATCTACTGTTCAGCCCGCAAAAAGGTTTTGAGCTCAACATAAGCGGTAAAATGCAGTTGTAAGTGGTTGTTTTCCGGTAATAGTTTCGTTTAACAATCCTCAGCGGTTTTTGAAATACATTACCAGCATCACAATTCCTGCAATAACAGCGAGGATAGCCAAAATGAAGAAAACAATCTTCATGGTGCTGTACGGACGTTCACCCTGAACTTCTCCGGTTCGGCCATTTACCAAAAAGCGGTAGGTCTTACCACTGTACTGAAATGCACTGATATAAATGGGAAGAAGAATATGTTTAAAGGTGACGTCGGAATGCGTGGTGTTGAGTGTAATGATGCGTTGTGCATTACCGCCAATGTGTTTTTCCACATCGCGGCGAATCACTTTGTCCATTTTGTTTTTTGCATCATCATATCCTTTTACCAGATCCACACAATAACTTTCTGCACGGAAACCGGATAGGAATTTTTCATCGAAGGGAACGAGATTATTCAAATCCCATGGCTCCAGTTCTTCTGCATAGCTTTTCGGTAGCGATGTTGATCCTATAACCAGCACATCGTCAAAATGACGATCAACCCAACCTGAGCAGGGATACCAGTCGGTAACTGTTCTGGTTTTGGTAACCGTTTTTCCATTTTCAAAACTGGTATAACTTTCTGTGCGATGAATCCCTTTCATTCCGGTGTACTGACTCGCAGTAGCAGCGTCGTAGGTCCAGTAAGGAATATATACTCCGGCAAGTTTTTCTGAGTGACGCAGGTACTGTTTTAAATCGTTTGGAGCAAACCATCTGCTGCTCACCCATTTTTTGAATTCTTCGAATGCTTTGTTTTTGTCAACTCCAAATGGAAGTAAACTTTTCGGTTTGATCAGTTTAGTACTTCCTTCTTTAATAGTAAGGTGACTGCCGCAAAATGCACAGGAGTCGGATACAATTTTCGGGTCGAAAGAAGTTGTTGCTCCGCAGGCATCGCAATGGATGGTAGGAATGGTTTGGGTTGCCGATTCATTTTGCATGAAATTGTGCACAAACTTCTCAAAGTCCATTTCTTCAACCGGCTCATGTTTTACCTCAAATGCATTTTCTGTTCCGCAATACTGGCAATTCAATGCCGTAGTACCTGGTGCGTAGTGGAGAATTGCACCACATTCTTTGCATTTGGTTTCTTTTTGATCGGCACGGTCAACGAGAACTTCTTCCATTGGAAAAGCTGTTTAATTCAAAACTAAAACGAAAGGTTAATCCCTGAAATCAGGGCATTGGTGGCGGCGGTGGAGGTGGTGGAACAGCTCCGAAAATACTGCTTAACTCAGGTACTGTACCTGCAGCAAGCCATCCCGACATACCCTCTTTCCATACCATCGACTCGCGTGTAAGCTGACCTCCCTGTACCATTTGTTGCAACTGTTGCATTTCATACGGACCGTATTGTTGTCCGTTTGCAGCAACAAAGAACTTAACCTGGCCGGGTAGTGGTGGAGGAACAGCTCCTCCTCCGCGGTTTTGCTGATTGGCGTTGTTCTGCTGGTTCATCATCGTTTGCCCGAATGCAAATCCCATTCCTGCACCCATCATGCTTCCCATATCTCCGCTGTTCGGATTATTTGCAGCTGCTTCCATTGCATTACCTGCCTGGAATTGCTGGAACTTATTCATATCCGAAAATGCATTGATAGCATCTGCCTTCGCCTGGTTCTCCACCCGGATCTCAAACGCTTTCAATTCTGCAGCCGACATCCGCTCCAGACGTGCTTTTGTATCTGCATCGAATTCGTGACTTTCAACAGTGAACAGGTTAAGCATCATTCCCATTTTGGCGAATTCCGCATTCATCCTTTCAGTAACCTTTTCATTAACCTCATCACTTCCGAATTTTGGAAGCAGACTGGTATCACTGTTTATAACTCTTGTAAGGAATGAAACCGCTCTTGTACGCAAACGGTCTACAATCTCTTCCTTGGTGAAATGATCGTCGGTACCCATAACTTCACGAATGAAAAGTTTTGGGTCGATCACTTTCGCTTCCATTGAACCAAACGCTTTAAGTTGTGTGTTTCTGAAAAGCGGCGAAGACATATCATTAATGGTCATCGCTCCTTTTGTTCCCCAGCGTAAATCGGAAATTACTTTCGTGTTAACGAAAATTACTTCTGCTTTAAATGGAGAATTAAATCCGTATTTCCATCCTTTTAGTGTAGAAAGAATGGGCATGTTCTGTGTTTCCAGTGTATAGGTGCCCGGTTGGAAAACATCCGCAAATTCACCCTCGTTCTGAAAAACTGCAACCTGCGATTCGCGCACGATCAGTTTTGCACCGTTCTTGATCTCATTTCCCTGCCGCTCAAAACGGAAGGCGATTGAGTTGTCTGAAGTATCGAGCCACTCGATAATGTCTATCAGCTGACCCTTAATTTTATCCCATAATCCCATGGCGAAAATGTTTTTTTGATGAAAATAGTAATAATATTGAAACCTGAAATAGATAATAGGATGAAGGAATTTAGCTTGTTAAGAAGTTTTTTGCTGATTGCACTCAGCCTGATCCTTTCAGTGGCGTTGGCACAGGAGGATGAGGAGCAGTCGTCGGGTTTGCTCGTGGCCGGGAAATTTTACTTCGGAATTAATGCCGGAGGGTATCTTGCCAATAAACACACCGCAAACTACTACGCGGGGTACAACGATTTTACCATTCCCGAGTTAATTGCCATTCCCCAGATCTATAGTCAGATTTATACGGTTCTGCAAAGCAATTTCAGGATGGGCGAATTTCCGGCTAACCCCAGGTACAGGACAGGTATTAACCTTGGACTAAACCTGGGCTACTATCTCGATGAGAGCATGGCACTCTATAGTAATATTGATATAGTACGACTAAAGTTTCAGGAGGTATTTACCCTTGAGGCCGACAACCCTGCCAACCCTTCAGGTGATCCTATCGTTTATCCGCAGTCCATTATTGGTGAAGAAAACCGGATGATCATCGATCTTGGATTACACTTCGATTTCGGCGATCCCGGTAAACCTGGTGGTTATTTCGAGATATTCGGATCCTTCAACGCTACCAGGGCCCGGAAGAATGAGGTCATCATTGAAAACAACCTTCGGTATTCGCTATTATCGCAACCGAATGTCTACAACCGTGTAAATCTGGGCGGGGTGGGCTACGGACTGGGTATTGGCACAGGGGTTCGTGTAAAATTCAACCGTCAATACACTTTCGACCTTGGCGCTACGGCTGCTTTTCACAAAATAGCGCTTTGGGACGACCGCAGGCTCAAGCTTAATCCGCTGATTTATGTGCGTCTGCTTTGGTTATAATTTGTTTAACCATCAATTGTTAATAGTTTAGCACATAATTCCTTCGAAAATTGCAGTTCAATGGTAAATTTGACAGAAATCCAGGTGCCGAAACGTCTGATGGTTCTAAAAAGAGGTTGAAACTCAATTTTTTACCGATGATTGTTGCTTATCCGGATTTTTGTTAACTTGCAAGCTAATCACGTAACCCTCTGTTAATCCGCTACACCGCTGATGAGTTCTAGCTCGAATAAGGTACAGGAAATCTGCAACTCGCGGTATCAGGAGATTTATGGGAACTACAATAGTAAGTCCCAAAAGAAAATCCTGGTATCACATTTTGGTGATTTCACGCAGGATCTTGTGAATTCCATTTCTAACGGAGTTGAAGAGGGGATGCTCGAAGCCGGCGATAAAAAAGGTACGGTAAAACGTATGTTTTCTATTCTGGTAGAAGGCCTTCAGAACGTAAGATTACACGGTGAAAAAGATGAAGATGGTCAGCAGCATTCATTCCTCGTTATTGCTGTGGATGAAAGCGAATACCTGGTAACATTTGGTAACCTTTTGCTCAATTCTAACCGTGCAATCATGGACGAACGTCTGAAGCAGATCAACGGTTATGACGAGGCACAGGTGAAGGCATTGTACATGGAAGTGCTTACCAATGGAATCATCTCCACAAAGGGTGGTGCCGGTCTTGGTTTTATTACCATGGCTATGAAATCGAAGAACAAACTCAATTATACTTTCGAAGAGGTCAACGATAAATTGTGCTGCTTTACTTGTGAAGTAAAAGTGGACAGGAACGGAGGTTAACATGAAAGCCTTTATCAGCGATCCAACCAAGAACACTCCTGAGATACGCTTCGACCCCTCTTCAGCGAGGTTTGCCATCCGCGGAAAATCTTACCCCGAAAATTCACGTCAGTTTTACGCTCCGGTTCTCCAATGGATCAGGATGAATCGTTTTCCTGCCTCCTCTGTACTCGAGCTTGAATTTGACTACATCTCTTCATCTTCCGTAATTGCCATCCTTGAGATGCTTAAAATGATTGAAGAAACCGATAAATCCGTTAAAGTGATCTGGACGTATGAAGCAGGTGATGATGACTTGATGAACGTGGGAATGAATTACAGGAAGTTGTGCGGACTCGAGTTTGAATTCAACGAGCTGACAGAATAAAATTTCTGCTCTTTGCTATTTAGCAACTGATGTGAACCACTTTTTTGGTCTCGAAAAATTCATCTTCAAATATACTGCTGAGTTCAAGGATCTCGTATTGCGTTTTTACTGCTCTTAGTTCCTCCGAAAGATCTCCGCCTTTTAAATATAGAATTCCATTAGGCAAAGCATTGAATTGTTCTTTTTCAAATTTCCCTTTTACCCAGGGAAGAAATTCTTCAAAGCTTGTTACAGCTCTGCTAACTACAAAATGAAATTTATCGTTTACCTGTTCAGCACGCTTGTGTTCGGCAGTCAGATTTTTTAATCCGATCGCTGCGCTGACTTCCTGTACAACTTTTATTTTTTTTCCAATCGAATCGACCAGATGAAAATGTGATTCAGGAAACAAAATGGCAAGTGGTAATCCCGGAAATCCACCTCCGGTACCTACATCCAGAATGCGTGTGCCGGGTTGGAAACGAATCATTTTTGCAATACCAAGCGAATGCAAAACATGACGCACATAAAAATGTTCCATGTCCTTACGGGAAATGACATTGATCCTGGCATTCCATTCGGAATAAAGAGGAAAGAGCAGGTTGAATTGCTCTTCCTGCTCCTTACTGATATCGGGGAAATGAGAACGGATCAACGATGCGTTCATTTTACAAGTTTCTTGTAGCGGAATTTTTTCTCCAAAGTATCACCCAAACGTTTACGCTTATTCTCTTCGTATTCGGTAAATGATCCTTCAAACGAATAAACGCTTGCATCACCCTCAAATGCGAGGATATGTGTACACACCCGGTCGAGGAACCAACGGTCGTGAGAAATGATTACGGCACATCCCGCATAGTTTTCTAATGCTTCTTCGAGTGAACGTATCGTGTTCACATCAAGATCGTTTGTGGGCTCATCGAGCAGCAATACGTTTGATCCGGATTTTAATGTCATGGCTAGATGCAATCGGTTGCGTTCTCCACCTGATAACACTCCGCACTTTTTGTTCTGATCGGTACCGTTAAAATTGAAACGGGATACAAAAGCACGTGCATTGATCATCTTGCCACCGAGATCTACATTTTCATTTCCGCCGGAAATCACTTCAAATACGGTTTTGTTCGGATCAATCTCTTTGTGCGACTGATCCACATAGGCGATCTGTACCGTTTCTCCGATGGTAATTGCACCACTGTCCGGTTTTTCTTCGCCCATGATCATCCGGAAAATGGTGGTTTTTCCAGCACCGTTAGGACCAATAATCCCAACGATTCCGGCAGGAGGAAGTTTGAAATTCAGATCCTCATAAAGTAATCTGTCGCCAAAACCCTTAGCTACATGTTCAAAGGTGATGACTTCGTTACCAAGACGTGGTCCGGGTGGAATATAGAGTTCGAGCTTGGCTTCTTTTTCCTTGCTGTCCTCACTGAGCATTTTCTCGTAATTTTGTAAACGCGCCTTTTGTTTTGCCTGTCTTCCTTTTGCTCCCTGACGCACCCAGTCAAGCTCTCGTTCGAGAACTTTCTGACGTTTACTTTCCGATTTTTCTTCTTCCTCAAGACGCTTCTTCTTTTGTTCCAGCCATGAAGTGTAATTTCCTTTCCAGGGAATTCCTTCTCCACGATCAAGTTCAAGAATCCATCCAGCTACATTGTCTAGGAAGTAACGGTCGTGCGTAATTGCAATAACAGTTCCCGGATATTGTTGCAAATGCTGCTCCAGCCATAATACCGATTCAGCATCGAGGTGGTTGGTTGGTTCATCAAGTAAGAGTACGTCCGGCTGCTGCAATAACAAGCGACACAATGCCACTCGCCGGCGTTCTCCTCCTGATAATACATTGATTGAAGTATCTCCGTCGGGACATTGCAATGCATCCATTGCTCTTGCCAGTTTCACATCGATGTTCCAGGCATCAACAGCATCCAGTTTTTCCTGGACTTCTGCCTGACGGTTCATCAATTTTTCCATTTTATCCGGATTGTCCAGATATTCTGCTTCGCCGAATTTGTTGTTGATTTCTTCAAATTCATTGAGAAGATCCATTGTACTTTGAACACCTTCCTGCACAATTTCCTTTACCGTTTTGTTTTCATCCAGTTCCGGCTCCTGAGCAAGGTGACCAACCGTATAACCGGGAGAGAAAACAACATCACCCTGATACGATTTATCCAAACCGGCAATGATGCGTAATACCGTAGATTTACCTGAACCATTGGCACCGATAATTCCAATTTTCGCTCCGTAAAAAAAGGACAGATAAATGTCTTTTAAAATATGCTTACCCTGTGGCGTAGTCTTGTTGACCTTTACCATGGAAAAAATGACTTTGCGGTCGTCTGACATAATAGATTCAATTTGAACCGCAAAGATAATTGAATAATGGCCAATTGCTGAAAAGAAAGCAGTTTTTGTCCTTCAAACAGGAATAAAAAAGTATTTCTTTTTCCCATAAAGACCAATTGAATTCAGCGGGAAATGAAATACTTAATTCGGATTCAAATCGATAATTCCTCCTGTAAGTCGTAATAACTCGGTATGCGAACCCAACAGGGTATTGGCGGCATCCAGTCGTTGCATGGCAGCATTGAAAAACTGCAACTGCACATCCCGATAATTGAAGGATGAAATTGTGCCCTGATCAAAACGTTCCTGTGCAAGTCTTAGATTGAATTCTGCGGAGCGATAACTCTCAGTGCTCAGATTCATAATCACTTGTCGGGCCACGTAGGTTTCGTAGGCATTTCTTAGCTGACTTGTCAATGTAAACACTTGTTCGTCGAGCGAAGTCTGTTGAATTTTTTCCTGGATCCTGGAATTTTCGATGGCACGACGGGTTTTTCCACCGTTGAACAGATTGAAGTTCACAACAAAATTGGCGTAGTAATTCAAATTTGAACCGTTCGTCTCAAACATGGATGTCTGAAAATGGCTGAATGAATTAGCGGTTCCCATTTGTAAACTGACTACCGGATAAAATGCGCTTTTTGCAAGATCGGTTTGCGTGCGTTGCAATTCGAGATTGATGTACTGATTTAGAATAGTAGTATTGTTACGCAACATTCTTCTTTTGAGTATGTCAAAATCGTAACGGTCGGTTCTAACTTCCAGAAAGTCGGTAAGATCGTAAAACGTTTCTACATCCTGATTCATCAACAGGTTGAGGTTGCGGATGGAGTTGCGGTAGGCAAGTTCCTGAAGGAGAAAGGAAGTGGAATCGCTGAGGTATGCGTTTTTAATTTGGAGTAGGTCGAAAGTTCCGCTTACACCCAAATCCTTTTTACGTTCCATGTGTTCGTACTTCTCACGCGAAAGTTTTATGAGTTTTCGTAGTACATCCAGCTTTTCTTTTTGCAATACAGCATTGTAATAACCTAGAATTACACTTTGTACGGTGTTTTCAACTACAAGAATGGCATTTCCTTCGCTTTGGGCCTGCAATTGTTCCAAACGTTCTTTCGTGAACTGAACCCGAAACCCGCCAAACAACATCCAGTTGGCAGAAAGTGTTCCGTTCACAGAATTGGTAATGATCTTATCACGGATAAACGCAGTAGGGTTATTGCTTTGGTCGAGTATGTTGTTGTTTTGCGTGATCTGCAGATCGACAGATGGCCACCTTCCGGCTTCTCCCCAGTTATTGTTGTTTTTAGCAATGGAAATCTGGTCGCGCGCAATTTCAACCTTGTAATTTTTTTCAAGGGCAATTCGGATCGCTTCCGATAACGACAATTTCTGCTGTGCTGTAGCGAATAGCGGCAGAAAAATAAACGACAGCTTAAATATCCTTTGCATTGATGATATCATTTGCAAGTTGAGTTTCAAGTTTGTTTTTGCGCAGGACAGGCTCAACACTTTCTGCTTTTGGGAAAGTGCCGGAATGAAATTTAAAAATCCAGCGTAAGGTTTTTTCATATCCCAGATAAAGGAAAACACCAACCGGAAAAATGAAAAGGATATGGTAACCCGTTGGCAATGCTATGAGCACAAGATTTAAAATAATAGCAGCATGAATAGCCAGCAGACGGTGAGCAGTTTCTGGCTTCCAAATGAAGAAGGGAAGCAGAATTAGTGTTTGAATTATAATCGCACCCATTATTATTCCTGCCGACATTTTTACAGATCCGGTAAGATGAGGTGAGAATACAATTGCAATATTCAGGGCAAGCGTAATCAAAAGGAATAGCATTGCAAAAACGAGTGGAGTATTTCCCTTAAACCAATATAAAATACGGCGGACATCATTCCAGAATATAATCACACTGGGGAAGAATAGTATGGTTAGCATTGTGCCCCACAACAATCCGTGTGCAACAGAAATCGCCATCGGAATAAGAAATTGCGCCTGGAAACTATCTTCCAAAATCAAGGGATACAATCCAACAACAGTGGTAAGCGATGTAAGCAATACTGCACGGAAGCGGGATCTACCGGCTTCGTAGGCGGCGTCTTTCACACTCATTCCACTTTTGATAAAACGATTGTAGGTGTCAACCATGACCACCGCATCATTCACAAGAATGCCTATCAGTGCAATGATGCCCCAGAAACTAAATAGCGAAACAGGTTTTCCTTCAAGACCGTGACCAAGAAATGCACAGAAAATTCCTGCAGGTATTGCCGTAAGTACTAAGAAAGCCTGCATGCCAGAACCAAAATTCAGAGCGAGAATGAGAATTACGAGTAATACCGTTAATACCAATACTGTCATTAAAGGTCCCTGCGTTTCTCTTGCTCTTTCAGCCTGTCCCAGAAAGTTGGTTTCAACATTAGGGAATTGAGCATTGAGTGGTTGAATAACTTTTGATGTTACGAGTTCAATCGCATCACCCACCGGTGCGTTTGCATTTACAAGGTCGGCTTCAACAGTAATTTCCTTTTTACCGTTGTAGTGACGAATACCAACTTCACCCCTTTGAATCGAGAAATTTACAAGCTCCCTTAATGGGTAGGTTTCTCCGGTAAGCGTTTTGATCCGCATTTCTTCGATCTGACCGAGGTACTGACGATCTTCTCTTGGATAACGAACCCAAACACGCACTTCATCTTCTCCAATTATTAATCGTTGCGCTTCTTCACCGAAGAATCCCTGACGAATTTGTCGTGCAATTTCAGAACGACTTAATCCAAGCAAATACGCTTTTGGTAATAAATCGATATGAATTTCCTGAGAACCTAGCGGACTGTTGTCGTTTACATCTTTAAGTGGACCCAGTTTGATGAATTTATCTTTAACGAATTCTTTCGCTTTGAGAAGCTCATCCTGATTTTTGGAGGACAACATCAATGCAACAGGTTTTCCAAATCGGCCTTCGCCACCAATGGTGAATTTTTCAGGACTGGTAATTGGACCAATCTTTTTGCGGATCAATTCTGCAATGGTAAAACTTTCAATGTCTTTTCCTTCAATATCAATCTGTATTCGAAGATTACCTGCATGTGCTCCGGTTTCATCAAGGAATTCAGCCATACCAACGGATAGGGTAGTGGCAGTAATGATTGGTTCACCATATTTTTTTTCCAATGAATCGCGGACTTCATAAACTTTTTTCTGGCAGTATTCAAGGAATTTTTCAGTCTGATCTTCCCTTTCTCCGGGTTTAAACGCAACTGAAACAGTAATATCATCAAACTGAATGTTGGGGAAAAAGGTGAATTTGATGATCTCTGATTTAAAGAGGAAAATAATAGTTGAGACAAAAATGACCGGAATAAAAATTGCAGCACGGTGTTTACTCATTATTCTTCCCAGCAACCACGCATACCCATCCCTCAATGCATCGATCCATTTGTTAATTTTGCTTCGGATTTTCTGGTAAAAACCCCACTTCACAGGTTTTAACATGTTGTCGTGCCCAAGGTGTTGTGGTAGCGTAAGTATGGCTTCGAAAAGAGAAAATAACAGACAAGCCACAACAGCAAATGCCATCTCGCGCATCATTTCGAACTGACCGCCAACATACATTAAAAGGGAGAATGCAACAACAGTGGTAAGTACAGAGGCAATTACCGATTTAAACACTTCGGCAGTGCCATCAAGCGCAGCCAGCATAGGTGATTTACCCCGTTCGTAGTGCGCAAAAATATTTTCTGCAATTACTATTCCATCATCAACAAGAATTCCGATTACAATGATCATTCCAAATAAGGAGATCATGTTAATGGTCATACCGTATAGATAACCTGCAATAAACAAACCCAGAAATGAAATGGGAATTCCAATTGCAACCCAAAATGAAAGCCGCAAGCTCAGGAAAAACCCAAGGCAAATCATTACCAGAAAGAAACCGATAATTCCATTATTGGTAAGAAGATCAATTCGCTCCTGCAGCATATCTGCAAATTGGAAAATGATGCGGAGTTCAAAATCCTCATTTTCCTCATTGAACTTATCGGTGTAATCGGTGATGAATTTGGCAATTGCACCCAGATCTTCTTCGGGAAGTTTCGATACAATTACGTTTATATTCCGTTTTCCGTCGATATAGGATTTGTAAGGGCGATCAGCAAATTGATAATTGACGCTTGCAATATCGCTCAGTCGAATAATTTCACCACCGGGTGTTGCGCGAATTACAATTTTTCCGATTTCATCAGCCAATGTCTCACGGGCACGCATACGGATGATGTATTCTTCTTCTTCTGTTTTGATTGTGCCACCTGTGAGATCCAGGTTGTTTGTACGAACAGCAGAAGTGAGCTGATCAAAGCGTAATCCGTACTCCAGTAATTTACTTTCCTTTACTTCAATGGAAATTTCAACTTCAGGATAACCAACTACTCTGATTTGTGAAATTGATTTCTCAGCTAAAAAATCGTTTTTGATTTGTTCCGATTTCGCTTTTAACTTCCATAAATCATCCGGACCGGTGAGGGATAAAAAGGCAGCAGTACCTCCCATGCTTCCCACTTTAAGTTTGCGAATGATTGGTTTTTCTGCACCAACCGGAAAAGAGTTAATGCTGTTTACGGTGTTCTCAACATCCGTAAGCAGATTGTCCATGTCGGTATCCTCAAAGGCTTCAATTTTTAAATTGGCACGGTTCTCTTCGCTCGAAGAGGTGATCGTTTTAATACCGCTGAGTCCTTCCAGTGCCTGTTCAATTTTAATGGTAACACCATCTTCCATCTCCACAGGTGATGCACCCGGATAGGCCACGTCGATTGTAATGACACGAGGAGGCGTCTCCGGAAAAAAGGAGCGCCGCATGTTGCTCAATGCGAGGACACCAAATACGATGGTCAGGAAAATAAATGCATTTCCCCAAATCGGATTGGTGATGAAAAATGAAATGAGCCTTCTCATTGCTTAACAATAGGAGTTACACGCATACTGTCCGAAACATTGGTAAGGGGTTCTGCCACCAATAATGTTCCATTTGGAATTCCACTTACAATTACCGATTCCCGGGTTACAAAAGCAATCTGTAGCTGACGTTTGAGCAAGACAGAATCCTTTACTTCAAAGCAATGATTGTCTTCAAATAAAGCACGTCGGGGAATACTGATTGTTCCCGGAATTTTTCCGGCGTGGATATAACCTGTAAGGTACATGCCGGTGTAAAGGGCATCACCGATTTGTTTGTTGATGCGGACATACACCGGTACCGATTGTGTATTCGCATTTACAAACTCTCCGATGCGGATCACAGTTCCTTTAAATTCTCCCGGACCGGATGTTGCTTTTAATTGGACCTCTGCACCCATTTTCACCCAGCCAATATTTTTTACATCAATTGGCAATTCAATTTCAAGATCACTTCCTTTTATAATGGATAATAATCGTGTCCCGGGATTAACAACCGATCCGGGTTCGGCAAAAACATCTGTTATGGTTCCGTCGAATGGTGCAATGATGCTGTATTTACGTATGCGCTCTTCCTCTGCGCGAATAGTATAGTATTCACCAAAAATATTTTTAGATGCCAGAAACGACTTTTCTCTTCCCGTTTTTGGCTGAGGCAATTCGGGTAATGGCTTTTCCGCATCAAGCTGATCA
>JBKBUQ010000003.1:0-1241 GCA_046289975.1 Flavobacteriales bacterium
CATCATTGCAAAATTCGCTCCAGGCCAATACATAAACTTAAAGAGCAAACCCAAAAAGAAAAATATCGATCCCAATAAATCCGACAAACTCAGTACCAGCGATTCGCGCGGACTAAGCGACAACTCTTTCCATTTGGCATATTTTTCAAGAAAGAGCAACGGCGCATACGAAAAACAAATAACCAGCACCCCAATTATCGCCCCAATACTTGCGCCCGGAAGATGAAAAACTTTTAACAGATATCCTGTGGTAGCCAATGCAAATCCGATAAACGCATACACCTTTACCGCCATTTTTCTGCGGACGGGATGCACAAAAAACAATGCGCTTCCGGTAAACGTTAAAGCAACCGCCAGCATAAAACAAACAATAACAATCCACGTTGGCCAGTCTGCAAAAATCCCCTGCGTTGCCATCAGTAGAAACAACACCAGCAGGACTAACCCGGAGGACATCGAAACAATAGCTGCTTTTTTCATGGTACAGCAATATACAGGAAATTTTTGCACCCGCTTCAGCCGGGTATTTTTACGCGGGATAGTATTGTAAATTTTTTTGTTTACGGAAACTTCCCTTTGCCGTTCCTTTACACCTTCTAAAATTCTCTTCCCTCCTTTCACCAGTCTGTCCCTCGAAAAAAACACCATTCCCTTTCCCCTAATCCTCTCCTTCCCTCCATCTGTTCATTAACCCATCTATCCCTCCCCACCGAACTATTCACTTAACAAGTAAGTTGGTACAGAATCGCTTGTATGCCGTTTTTCGTGCGGCTAGTTTTGAAGCATGAAAAAACAATTCCTTCTGCTGATCATCGCGGTACTCCTTTTCAGTTTTCCCTATTACGGCAATACACAGGCATTGCAAAGCGCTTTTCCGCAGTTAAACGTCGGCGGACAAATCAACGCCATTGCCGAAGACAGTGTAAACAACATTTTGTACCTCGCCGGAAATTTTACGCATGTCAACGGAATCGCACGTCGGAATCTTGCTGCAGTGGATCTTGGTACCAATACCGTGCTTAGTTCCTTCAATCCCATCAGCACCATGAACGGAAGCATACTTTGTCTGGCGCGTTACGGAACACGATTGTATGTTGGCGGAGAATTTACTTCGGTGAACGGCTCCGGTGCTGTACCGTATTTCTGTCGTATCGATCTAAACGCAAGCGGCAACAGCGGAACACTTAACATCGTGTACCAACCTGGCGGTGCTTCTCCTGTGCAGGATATGGTTTTAGATG